>NZ_JBEGDB010000473.1:0-3263 GCF_043638955.1 Bradyrhizobium sp. 31Argb
ACTTGTGAGGACAATATGCTGGGAATTGGAAGTAAGTTGCCGCCGTTCGAAATCACAGGCGTGAAGCCCGGTTTTCACCTGCACGACGAGAGCGCGCAGAGCGCGTTCGAGCCGCTGACGAAAAACAGCTTCCCTGGGAAATGGAAGATCATTTTCTTCTACCCAAAGGATTTCACCTTCGTCTGCCCAACCGAGATCGCCGAGTTTGCCCGGCTGTCGAAGGATTTCGCCGACCGCGACGCGGTCGTGCTGGGCGGCTCGACCGACAACGAGTTCTGCAAGCTCGCTTGGCGACGCTCGCACAAGGACCTGCACCATCTGCCGATCTGGCAGTTTGCCGACACCAAGGGCGGGCTGGTCGATGGTCTTGAAGTGCGTTCGCCGGACGGCGTCGCCTATCGCTACACATTCATCGCGGACCCAGACAACACGATCCAGCATGTCTACGCGACCAACCTCAATGTCGACGGAAACCCGAAGGACACGCTGCGCGTGTTGGATGCTCTGCAGACCGACGAGCTCTGCCCCTGCAACCGCGAGATCGGCGGCGAAACGCTGAAGGTTGCTTGAGGCATGTTGCTGGAGGCATCATGTCGATTGAGCAATTGAAGAACCAATCCCCGATTTCAAGGACGTCAGACTCAACTTTGCGCGATGATGTGCGCGGACCTGACACGAGCGAGCACGCGGATCCTACATACGGCGATCGAGGGCGGCGGCCGGAGTTTCGCAAATCGGATCGTCGGACGGCTGCGCTCCAGTCAGCAGGCGCCGGCCACAGCGCGCGGCCTCGGTTTGAGGCTGCAACGACTGCTCCTCGGCCCAGTCGAACACCACAATGCTCAATGCGCCACTCCCCGCCGCGCTTGTCGAACAGGCCGCAACAGCGTCGACCGATCGGAACTGCCGCACGCGCCCATCCTTGCCGCCGCGCTGCATGACAAGGAAGCACGTCGCACAGCGCTCCGCGTCGGGCCGACGAGTTCTATCAATAATTGGCCGAACTGGTGGATATTGCGGGCGCGGCTTTTGAGCACTTCTCGCGCCGGGAGGCGGGAGCCCTCCGCAGGCCCGGAATAGATGCCATGCCGATCTATTGGGTGGGGTCAATAGGAGCGGCGCAGCATGGCCTTGCTGGCCCGGGCCATGCAGCGGCAGTACCGATAGATGCAGTTGCGGATCGCGACCCGGTCCAAAGGTTCCATTAGGATCGCTTCATTCAATCACCAACTATATCCCGTCTCTGTAGCTAGCACTCCCGTCCGAAAACACTGGCGAGAATGCCCCCTCTAGGAAGGCATGGCGTAAAAGCGAGTTCTGTGCGTCAAGTTCAGCAAAATTGATCATGGGGTCCGGCCAAGCCATCCCCTCGGAGCCGCCGTCGCTCGCCCCAAGCGCAGCGCTGGCGAGCGACGGCGGCGGAGAGGGGTGGCCCATCCCCTTGGTGGGCCTGAGCATCGTCAGGCCGCCCGGCGTAGTGTCTCCTTCTTGTGCTCCTTCAAGAGATCCATGTTCAGATAGCGATGGTCCTCGAGCCAGGCTTCGTGGCGCTCGACGGTCAGCGCCCGCACCAGCCTGAGGCAGCTCTCGGCATTGGGGAAGATTCGCACCACGTAGGTGCGCCGCCGGATCTCCTCGTTGAGGCGCTCCAGCATGTTGGTCGACTTCATGTGCTTGCGGTGCATCAGTGGCAGACGGCAGTAGGCGAGCGTCTCCTCGATGTTGTCCTCCACCCAGCCGGTGAGCTTGGGGTATTTGCCGCCCCATTTGGCAAGCCATGCCGCCAGATCGCGCCGCACCTCGCCAAGATCGCGCCGGTCGTACATCCAGCGGAGCTCGAGCAGGCAATCGTCGTCGACCTCTCGCAATGATGCCGTCCTCGCGCACCCGCTCATAGCGCGCATCCAGGATCAGATAGGGGAATGGCTCCTTGAGCTTGCGCTCGCAAAACGCCTTCAGCGACGCATCCAGCCGTTTGTTGATGGCGCTGATCGCCGAGGCCGAGAACGCATGCCCACAAGTTCTTCGGTGACTTGCTTGACCTTCCGCGTCGAGACGCCTTGCACGTACATCTCGGCCAAGGCCGCTACCAGCGCCTTCTCCGAGCGCTGGTAGCGCTCGAACAGCTCGGTCGAGAACCGCCCCTGACGGTCCTGCGGCACCTTCAGCTCGATCTTGCCGACCCGGGTGATCAGCGAGCGGGGATAGTAGCCGGAGCGATAGCCAAGCCGTCCCTCGCCGCGCTCTCCTTTCTCCGCACCCAGCGTCTCCGTCATCTCGGCTTCGAGAATTTCCTGCACCGCACCCTGGATCAGCGGCTTCAGGAACTCCTTGTCCGACCTCAACAACTCTTTGACTGCAGAGACGTCCGTCCTAATCTTCGTCACGGTCATGGCGGGTCCAAGCTCCTCTATGAGCGGTGATCTTCGCAATCACCGGACTTACCATGACCGCTCCAGCCTCTCAGGCTTTTGCAGAACCTTCCGCACACTACCTAAAAGCGCCAGCGGTTTGATTCTGATCAAGGAAGTGATCGAACTTTTTAGATAAACTAGCATCGTTCACTCAACCTCAATCGCGAGTTCACTTTGATCTGCAATAAACCCGGAAAACCGATCCCGATCATTAGGAGCACCTATGACAAAGGAAAATACAGCTGGATCCGATGGTCCGTTTACGCCTCCCGAATTGCTAAGATCATTTAATGAAATGCAAAGGAAGATGTCCGCAGTGGCAGCAAAGGAAGTATTGGGATTTGCAGCTTCCCGCCTACAGGACCAAGCCGACTACCTGACGAGTCTTGCCGGCTGCACAAGCTCTTCCGAAGCGCTCAAGTGCCAATGGGACTTCGCGCAGCGGTCGTGGTCGAAATCGCTCATTGACGGATGGAAAATGTTCGATAGCTTCAATGCAAAGAGGCAGTAATGGACTGCGGTTTGAGAGGTAACTTGTCGCGCTGAGGCGGGCTTACAATCAATATCGTCCCTCTATCGACCTGGCGCAGTCACGTTGCGATCGCAATCTTTTTTCTAACGGCGTCAGTATCCCTGCTAAACAGCGGAGCCAACGAGTCGTCCGTGAAGAAGCTCCCAAGTCATTGAGCGGGAGTCGAATTTTGGATCGGAGCGAGGGTCGGGATTGCAAGCTTTTTGGATTTGAAGGCCCGAAAGCTTGCAATTTGATTTCTGGGATTCCGTCGAATCGCGTGTCGTGATTCCGTGGTCGCAACGGAGGGGACGATGCGACCCAAGGAACGACGGGAC
>NZ_JBEGDB010000474.1:0-3229 GCF_043638955.1 Bradyrhizobium sp. 31Argb
AGGCCAGATGGAACAACGACTTCCTTCTCCGCGCCCTCGCCCATATGCGATAGCCCTACGCTTGCGGGGGAGGTCGGCGCGTAGCGCCGGGTGAGGGTTCTCTCCCCACGGAAAGTCCCATCGTGGAGGCACCCTCACCCCAACCCTCTCCCGCAAGCGGGAGAGGGGGCGCAGCGTCGTGTTGGTTGCTGTTGTCATCATGCTCTAACCGGTGGCGCTGATCGGGGCCAGCGTGAGCGGGCGGGTGTCGTGGTGCTGCAGGCGGAAGAAGGAGGCGTAGCGGCCGCCGCGGCGGAGCAGCTCGTCGTGACGTCCGCGCTCGACGATCTGGCCGCCCTCGACCACCAGGATCGCATCCGCATGCATGATGGTGTGCAGCCGGTGCGCGATCACGATCGTGGTGCGGTTCTGGCAGAGATGCTCGATCGCCTCCTGCACCTGCTTTTCGGATTCGGAATCGAGCGCGGCGGTCGCTTCGTCGAGCAGGATGATCGGCGCGTTCTTGATCAGCGCGCGCGCCACCGCGATGCGCTGGCGCTGCCCGCCGGAAAGCTGCGTGCCGAGCTCGCCGACCGGGGTGTCATAGCCGAGCGGGAAGCCCGTGATGAAGTCATGCGCGCAGGCCGCCTTGGCCGCGTCCACGATCTCATCTTCGGTGGCGCCGGGCTTGCCGAAGGCGATGTTGTTGCGGATGGTGTCGCGGAACAGATAGACGTCCTGGCCGACATAGGCGGTCTGCTGGCGCAGCGAGCGCCGCGACACCGAGGCGATCGATTGGCCGTCGATCAGGATGTCGCCCTCCGTCGCCTCATAGAAGCGAAGCAGCAGCGCCAGCACCGTGGACTTGCCGCCGCCGGAGGGGCCGACCAGCGCGGTGACCTTGCCGGGCTCGGCGACGAAGCTCATGTGGCTCAGCACCGGTGCGTCGGCGCGATAGGCAAAGCCGACATCGCGCAGTTCGATCCGCGCTTCGGTCAATTTCAGCGCCGGCTTGTCGTCGTCGGAGCGTTCGCTCGCGGGGCTGTCGACGACTTCGAGCAGCATCCGCGCGCCGACCAACTGGCTGTTGAGATCGATGTTGAGCCGCGACAGGCGTTTTGCCGGCTCGGTCGCCATCAGGAAGGCGGTCATGAAGGAGAAGAATGCGCCGGGGGTCGCGTTGAGCGCGACGACGCTGTAGCCGCCGTAGAGCAGGCAGCCGGCCACCGCGAAGCCGCCGAGCATCTCCATCAGCGGATTCGAGCGGTTGGCGACCCGCGCCATCTTGTTGGCGTTGCGCTCGACGGCCGTGATGTTCGCGTCGATGCGCCGCTTCATCGTTTCTTCCAGCGTGAACGCCTTCACGGTGCGGATGCCCTGCAGCGATTCCTGCATGGTCTCCAGGATGTCGGCGGTGCCGGTGAACTGGTTGTAGGCGAGGCCCTTGATGCGCTTCACCAGCTTGCGCAGGATCAGCATCGCCGGCGGCACCACCACGAGCCCAATGAACGACAGCACCGGATCCTGGAACACCATCACGCAGATCATGGCGATCAGCGTCAAGAGATCGCGCCCGATGGCGTTGATCAGCATGTTGAGGACGTCGGTGATGGACTTGGCGCCGGCAGTCAGCCGTGCCAGGAATTCCGACGAATGCCGTTCGGAGAAGAAGCCGATGCTTTCGCTCATCAGCTTGGCGAAGAGCTGCCGCTGGTTGTTGGCGAGAATGGCATTGCTGATCTTCGACAGGGTCACCGTGTGGCCGTAGGTCGCCACGCCCTTGATGAACAGCAGGATGACCGTGACGCCGGAGAGACGAGCGATGCCGGCAATGTCCTTGTCGATATAGGCCTGGTTGATCACCTGACCCAGGATATAGGCGGCGCCGGCGGTGGCGCCGGCCGATATCGCCATCAGGACGAACGCTTGCAGATAGCGCCGCCAATAGGTGAGCCCTTGCTCGGCGATCAGACGGCGAATCAGGATCGCCGCCCCATAGGGGTCGTCGGTTATCTTTTTTGGAGGCTCGGTCATCCGCGTTCCCTTGACGCCGCGTTGTTAGGAAGCGGGCGCGCGCCAGCGTCAGGCTTGAGGGACTCCTTGCCTGCGAAAGCGCGTTTTTTCAAGCCAATTTCAAGTCAAATAACGGCTTGATTTTCAGGCCGATTCCGCCTGCTGGAGCGGGCCGCCGCGCTCCAGGAACAGCTTTTGCTCCCAGGCCAGCGCATGCGCCGCGATGGTTTCGAGATCGTCGTATTTCGGCGTCCAGTCCAGCAGCGTGCGGATGCGGCCGGTGTCGGCGACCATGGTCATGATGTCGCCGGGGCGGCGCGGCGCATGGGACACGGCGAAATTGCGCATGGAGACGCGGCGCACCGCCTCGATCGTCTCCAGCACCGAATAGCCGCGGCCATAGCCGCAATTCAGCGTGACCGAGCCGCCGCCGGCACGCAAATAAGACAGCGCGGCGTGATGCGCCTCGGCGAGATCGGTGAGATGGATGAAGTCGCGGATGCAGCTACCGTCCGGCGTCGGATAGTCGCTGCCGAACACATCGACCTTGGCGCGCTGGCCGGTGGCAGCCTCGACCGCGACCTTGAGCAAATGCGTCGCGCCGATGGTGGAAAGCCCGATGCGGCCCAGCGGGTCGGCGCCGGCGACGTTGAAATAGCGCAGCACGACATAGCTCATGCCGTGGGCGGTCGCCACATCGTGCAGCATGATCTCCGTCATCAGCTTCGACATGCCGTAGGGCGACAGCGGCCGCGTCGGCGCGGTCTCCGGCACCGGCACCTCTTCGGGGTTGCCGTAGACGGCGGCGGTGGACGAGAAGATGAAGCGGCTGACGCCGGACCTGACCGCCGCGTTCAACAGGCTCTGCGTGGTCATGGTGTTGTTGCGGTAGTAGCCGAGCGGATCGCGCATCGATTCCGGGACCACCACGGAGCCGGCGAAATGGACGATGCTCTCGACGCCATGCTGGGCGATCACGCCCTCGACGAGATTTTCGTCGCCGGCATCGCCGATGAACAGCGGCACGCCTTCGGGCAGAAGGGCGGAGAAACCGGTGGAGAGGTTGTCGACCACCACGACGCTTTCGCCGGCATCGACCAGCGCGCGCACCATGTGACTTCCGATATAGCCGGCGCCGCCGGTGACGAGCACGGTCATGACTACTGAAGTGCACCCTTATCGTGAGACACGATAATCAGGGACAGGAGGCCGCCGCTTGAGGCGGCAGGGCGGGTTG
>NZ_JBEGDB010000475.1:0-3205 GCF_043638955.1 Bradyrhizobium sp. 31Argb
GCGCGAAACTACTTCGCCGTCGTCGCCATTGCCGCCACTCTGCTCTGGATAAGGTAACTGTCCACACGGCCTAAGGCTCCTACGTAAAAGCGGCCGCGACGTGGCGCACCATCGGCATTGTCGCCATGGTGATGGCGGTGATCGGCTTCGCCTACGCGTTGTTCCAGAGCACGCAGGTCAAGCTCGTCCCGTATATCGTCGAAGTCGACAAGCTTGGGACCGCCTTGAGCGCCGGCTATCCGCAGCAGATCGAATATGCGGATCCGCGGGTGGTGCGCGCGACGCTCGGAAGCTTCGTCTCGAACTTCCGATCGGTGACGCCCGATGCGGTCGTGCAGAAGCAATATATCGATCGGACCTACGCGCTGCTGCGGACCTCCGATCCCGCCACGCAGAAGATCAATGATTGGTTCCGGAGCAACTCGCCGTTCGAGAAGGCCAAGACGACGACGGTCGCCGTCGAGGTCAACAACATCGTCGCTCTGTCCAACCAGTCCTATCAGATCGACTGGACTGAATTCGAGCGCGACAGGAAAGGTAAGGAAACCGGCGAGCACCGCTTTCGCGGCATCGCCACTGTCACGCTGACTCCGCCCCAGGACGAGCAGACCATCCGGCTCAATCCGATCGGTCTCTACCTGCGCGATTTCGACTGGACGGCGCAACTATGAAAGGGGCGGGGACGCCGACGCACCCAAACATGATCAGACTTCATACATGCGTTGTTCTCGCGGCATCCGCCTTCGGCTTGCTGCTTGCCAATGTCAGCGCACACGCGCAGGCAATGAACGCCAAGGAGCGAAAGGGCACAAGAATTTCGAGCCAGTGGCGCGGATCGACCGGCCTTGTGACGCGCGGAAAGGACGGCAAGGTCGTCTTCCTGTTCGGCGAGGTCCAGCCCTCCGTCGTCTGCTCGCCGCTCGAGGTCTGCGACATCGAGCTCGAGGCCGGTGAGGTCGTGCGCGATGTGCTGGTTGGCGATACCGTACGCTGGAAGGTCGAACCGGCGACGTCCGGAGCGGTCGGCGGACAAGCCATCCACCTGATCGTCAAACCGTCGGAGCCAGGGCTCGTCACCTCGATGGTGGTGACGACCTCGCGGCGAACCTATCACATCCAGCTCAAGTCGAATGCGACCCAATACATGGCGCGCGTCGGCTTTGAATATCCGGAGGCTGTCGGCAGCCGGCTCGCGGATGTCAACGCGCGTATTGGCACTGAGGTGATTCCGGGCGCTGGCGTTCCCGCCGAGCAGTTGAGCTTCGCCTACAGCGTGAGCGGCAGTGCGTCCTGGCGGCCGACGCGGGTCTACAGCGATGGCGTGAAGACCTACATCCAGTTTCCATCGTCGCTCTCGGGTCAGGACGCACCGGTCCTGTTCGTCGTGTCGGGCGGTCAGAACCGCATCGTCAACTATCGGCTGAAGGGCGACATGATGGTGGTCGACTATCAGATCGACACCGCCATTCTGGTCTCCGACGTTGGCTTTTGGAACCAGGACAAGGTGACGATTCGGAGGGGAGGCTGATCATGCGGCAGGTCCCCACTCGCCGTCAATCTCAGCAAGCTGCAAACATCAAATACAACGGCCAGCAATGCGGCGACCCCGTCAAAGACGACGACACCCGGTCTTGCACGCGGTGCGTCGGACCTTTATGCGGGGGCGCTTCGCGCCGGCTTCGGCATGCAGAACATCGACCCGAACGGGCAAGCGGCGAAAGAGGATTTCTTCAACGCGGATCTCAAGAAGCTCGGCTACCTTCCCAACAAGGTGGTCGCGCCGACATCCGCCTACGAATTGAAACGCGGCTCCGTCATTCCAGCGACGCTGATCACCGGCATCAATTCCGACCTTCCCGGACGCATCACCGCCCAAGTGAGCCAGAACGTCTACGACAGCGCGACCGGCCATCAGCTGTTGATCCCGCAGGGCGCCAAACTCCTGGGACGGTACGATTCCAAGATGTCGTTCGGGCAAAGCCGCGTCCTTGTGGTCTGGACTGACATCATCTTCCCGAACGGCTCGACGTTGCAGATCGGAGGCATGGCCGGCATGGACGCGGAAGGCTATGGCGGCTTCAATGATCAAGTCGATAATCATTATTTCCAGGTGTTCGGCTCGGCGATCCTCATTGCCGCGATCGGTGCGGGCATCGATATGTCGGTGCCGGCGAGCTCGCCGTATTCATATCGGCAGACACCCGCAGATGCCGCGCGAAACAGCTTTGCCGAGACCTTTGGCCGGGTCGCCGAACAGACGATTAGCAAGAACCTGAACGTCCAGCCCACACTGGAGATTCGACCGGGCTATGTGTTCAACGTGCTCGTCGACCAGGACATGGTTTTCCCCGGCGCTTACCACGGATAGGACTTCGAAGATGAACAATCAGTCGGCGGCCCCAGGAGGGCGTCGGGATCGTGACAAAGGGGCTGCTCGGCGGGAGGAGCGGACAATGGTCGAACAGCAATGCTCAAACGCGGCCTCGGCGCGCTCGCGCTTACCGCATTCGCCTTTCTGATCATCTGGGGACCTGGAAAAGCGATAAGCCGGTCACGGATTCGGCCCGAAAGCTCATGATCCGCCAGGCGGCGGCCTTCGAGCCCGTCGCGGAAACACCCGCCGCAGCGGTCACCACGGCATCCATTCCGGTCGCACCTATCTCAGCCACGCCGACGGCCCCCGCGCCGGTTCCCGACCAGATGCTCGAAAGCGCGCGGCGCGCACCGGTGCTGGCCTATAATCGGCCAGTCGCATCGGGACGTTCGGCCCGCAACGACCCGACCGGAGGTGTCTCCGTGAATCCCTATGATTTCGGGCGGGCCGAGCCACGCAATGAGCTTGCCGACAAGCTCAAACCCACGGCCATCGAGGGCGTGCGGGCGGCGCGGCTGACCAATCGCAATCTTCTGGTTATCCAGGGAACATCAATCCCTTGCGTGCTCAAGCCCGCAATGTCGTCGGATGTGGCCGGCTTCGTCTCCTGCGTCGTGCTGCGCGACGTGATGTCGGATTCCGGCAACGTTGTGCTCATGGAAAAGGGCACGCAAGTCGTTGGCGAATATCGCGGCAATGTCCGGCGCGGCTCCAAACGGATGTTCGTTCTATGGGCTCGCGCCAAGACGCCGACAGGTTGAAATGGACCCCGATTGTGGGACCACGTGCTTAGTTGGAAGGGGCTGCTCCGTTTGATAGACGGAGCGCATG
>NZ_JBEGDB010000476.1:0-3195 GCF_043638955.1 Bradyrhizobium sp. 31Argb
GACGGCATAGGGCGAGCCGGCGATGTTGTTGGCGCTCAGCCAGCGCATCGACGCCCATACATTCTCGCTGAGGCCGAAATTGCCGCCGAGGAAGTAGCCCTTGAGGTTGGTGCCGCCGAGCCCGAAATCAGAATCGGCGAAGGCATCGAGCGTCGCGTCCGACTCCAGGTATTTGTAGCCGACATGCACGTTCCAGTCGGCGAAGTGCTTGATCTCCCTGTTGCCGACCGTGACGCGCGCCATCCAGCCGATGTCGCCGCCGTTGAACGGGCCGAACGAGCCGTCCGCGGTGCCGGCGCGGTTATTGATGGCGTAGCCGGCGACGTTGGTCGGGAGCGCCGTAAGTCCGGTGCCGGCGACCGTCAGCGCGCGATTGAAGGCCGAGTTCCAGACGAACTCGCCATCGAGCACGATGTGGAACGGATGGAAGTCACCGAGGTCGAGCGATGCGCTCGCAACCAACGGCCGGTATTTCTGCACCAACCCGAAATACTGATATTGCGCCGTCTGGCCGAAGTTATTCCAGGTGCCGGATGCGATGTTGCGCAGCGCCCAGTAGGTGTTGCCCTTCTGGGCAAATAGCGGCCGCGACAGGTCTGAGCTGCAGCCATCGGAACTTGCGACGATAATGCAAGGCTCGGACGCCTGTCCCTGCACGTTCTCGAAATCGTAATAGGCGACGCCGAAGCGGAACTCGCTGACCGGATCGAACCGCATGGCGAAGCCGCCCTGGGCGCCGAACATCCACTTGTCGTGACTGGGGAATTTCGCAGTCTCGCTCGACGCGTTGGTGATACCGGCATTGAAATCGGTGTTGAAGATCGGGAACGCACCGATCACGCCGAACGCCGTGATATCAGGCACCACTTCCTGCTTGGCCTGCACGGCGAAGCCGTCGAAGCCCAGTTCGCGGTACCAGACCAGATCGGTCGGCGACCAGAACGGATTGTCGAAACGCCCGACCTGCGCCACCACATCCTGGTTCGGCAGCTGGTACTTCAGGAACGCCCGATCGAGCCAGATCGAATATTTGGAGAAGTTCGAGCCGCCGCCGCCCAGGGTCTGGTTGGTCGAGACCGGCGAGTTGCTTTCGCCGGTGGCGATCCGCAAGCCCGCCGCGAAGCCGTTGGTGAGGTCGGCATCCATGCCGAGCCGGGCGCGCAGCCGCACCTGGTTGCGGTTCTGATAGGTGTTGTACGTCGGGTAATTGGCGAGGTTGGCGTTGGAGACGTCGTAGGGTGAGCCGGTGTTGATGGCGTTGAAATTGGTCAGGCCCGGATCGTTGCCGTTCGGGAAGAAGCTGCCGTGATAGCGGGCGCGCACGTCGCCGTAGAAGCGGATGCGCTGCGCCCATTCCGGATACATGCCGGGCGAGGCCCAGTTCTCCTTCTCGGCCTTCGCCATCACCTCTTTCTTGATGTCCTCGCGCAATTGCCGCTTCACGATCTCCGGCACGTAGGTCACGTGCTTGGTGCCGGGCGGATTGGCCGCCGCGGCGGCCGCGGTCGCCGCCTTCGCGGCTTCATCCGCCTTGCTGGTCGCGTCCTTGGAGGCCTGCCGCGACACATAGGCCTCGTCTTCGGCCTGCTTGATCAGCGACTGCGCCTCATCCTCGCTGAGCAGCTTGCGCTTCACCATGAGGTTGAGCAGATTGACCGTTGTATTCGGCGAGGTCGGCTTGGCATCCGACACTTTCGGCCGCTTCGACTCCACCTTCTTCTCAGGCGCGCCTGCCTCGTCCGCGGGCTGGCCAAGTGCTGGCGCCGCGCAGGAAAGCGCAGCCAGCGAGACAGCGAGCAGCAGCGTGCGCCGGCGTGCACCTGGATTAATCTCAAACATTTTGTCCCCAGTCCTCTTAAGTCCGTTGTGTTTGTCAGAGTCGCGTTAGCTCGGCCGACGCGCCGTTAGGCGCGTCACCATCGGCATCGGCATGTCCTTCGGCGGTGGCTGGCGCAGCGTCAGACGGCCCAGCACGTCGTTGGTGATCACTGCATCGAGTTCAGCATCTCCGGTCGATGGCACCAGCAGAACCCGGTTGATGCGGCCGGTGCTGTCGGCCCAGAGCTTCACCTGAAGCTGCCCGGTCATCTTGCGTGTCCTCGGATTGGACCCGAGCGCCTCTTGCATCTGCGCAATGACGATGGTCGTGTACCAGCCCCAACGGCTGCCACCACCGCCGCCACCACCATAAGGATTGCCACCCGGCTTGCCGCCAAGATTGAAGAGATCGCCTGGTCCGGTCGCCTGGGCGTCAAGCGACAGCGGCCCCGGTGGCTCGTCGTTCTTCGCGTCCTTGACCGGCTCGTCCTGCGGCTTCTCGATCGGCTTGTCTTCCTTGAACTCGGGCTCCGCCATCTTCGGCTGCTCGATCATCTTCTGCTCGGGCGGCGGAGGTGGCGGAGGCGGCGGAGGTGGCGGCGTGATGTTGACGATCGTGATCTCGCGGACCTGTCGCGGCGGCGGCAGATCGTCCCCGCCGAACAGCCAGTAGCCTGCCCCGCCGAACAGCAAGGCGATCACCGCAAGCGCCGCGCCGTAACGCATCCCGGGGCTGCGGAATATGGAGCGCTGACGATCTGACGGCTCGTCCGGCAGATTCCAATCGTCTCGAAGCTTGCTCACGACACGACCTCGACCTGCCGCAGACCGCGATCACGCTCGGCGAAATACTGAAAGACGAATTCAACGAGCCTTGTGAACTCCTTCGTCTCCAGCGTCAGCGTTAGTACGGGCGTGGCATCTATCTTCAGATGGAAGCTTTCGTCTTCGGCGTCGAACTCGACATAGGCATCGCGGTCGATCGACAGGCGCGCCCGGCGGCCGCGCGAGATCGTCGCCAGGAACGGATCATCCTCCAGCTCTCCGGCCGTGACGCGGCCGCGGAGCTCGTTCGCCAGCTTGACCAGAAGCGCTTCGCCCCGAATGGGAAACGGCAGAACGACAGAACTCACGCAATCCCCTCCCTTCGCAGCATCGGAGGCAAGGTTATCGAGAGCCGGCCCGACCAGCCGCAGCCGGACGAGCGCTCGCTGCAGCGCATCGAGCGCACGCTCATAGGCGCGTTTGCGCCGAATAGGCGTGTGAGGAAGAGGCGTTGGCACCGGGATCGACGATCGCATCACTTCACGAGCGGTTTGGTGGCGAGTCCAACCTGGTTGAGGCCGATGCGGCCGAGCAGGTCGAGCACGTCCATCA
>NZ_JBEGDB010000477.1:0-3112 GCF_043638955.1 Bradyrhizobium sp. 31Argb
AAGCTCGCGCCAAACTCGGCCGCGCCTATCCAGCCACCCCCAAAGAGTCAAAATCACTGTGATAGACCACTAGTCGCCGAGCGTACGGCGCTGATCAACCAGTTGCGCGCCATTCTTTTGGAGCGTGGATTGGCGGCTTGCCAAGGCTCAGTCTTCCAGTCGACGATGATATTCATCGGGCCTCCCTTCTTTGTTGCTGTCCAATCAGTCGGCGAGCCCGATCATCACGGACAGCATGTTGTTCAGCGCCAGCATATCGGCGCCTGACAGATGGCCTATCGCCGGGCCACATTTCGTACGCGGATAGGCCAGAACCTTGTCGACCATGACCTGTGAGACGAGTTTGAGACCGTTCGAGGCCGTCGGCTCGATGGTGAGCCGATATAGCGGGGCATCGGCGATCGTGCCGGTGAGCAAGACCACGAGCACGCTGTCCGCCGCATTGAGCACATCGGACTGGATGACGACCGCCGGACGGGGCTTGCCGTAGTCGCCCTGTGCCGAAACCGTGACGAGATCCCCTCTCCTCACGATTCAGGCCATTCAGTCGCGGCGGCAATGAAATCCAGCGCCTCAGCTTCCTCGGGCCGGCCGCGCAGCAGCAATCCCTGCCGCCTGGCTTCGGCGGCAAATTCCGGCTTGTGGGGATCAGGCACCCAGATACGCAGCTGCTTCATGCCGCGATGCTGCTGCTGTTGGCGGTAGCGCTGAAACTTGGTCAGGCCGTCATCGGTGTGCTTGGGCCGCGCCATATGAGATCTCCATCAGTTGCGCGCTACTTTACTATAAAGGTTGGCGCTACCAAACTGTTTCATGAATTAGGCCCGCATTTTCGTTTTCTTCAGCCGGGCATTCATCTGCGCCATCAGGATCGGCCCGAGCGAGAACTCCCCTGCCCCGGCTTTCGCCGTCAGGCCGCGCAGATAGCCGCCGGCGGAATTGATGGTGGCGCTCCGCTCGAGGATGCAAGCGACGACGATCGCGGCCTTGACCTCACCCATAACGCGCTGCGCCTCCTCCCAAGCGCTGGGACTGATCCCGAGCATCGGCCGGACCACAGCGGCCGTCGCCAGGAAATCGCGCCAATTCGAAATCTGGCCGTGCTTGGCGTAATCGGCCAGGCCGCCACACGCCTGCAGTACCATTCCTAAGGGATAGCTCCCCTCCCCTCGGCGCTTGTTGGTCTGGCGAAGGCCTAGCCGCCCTGCCTTTTTTGAAGGCTGGTTCAAGATCAATAAAGGGGTTTGGATTTGAATTCTGTTTGTGCGGCTCAGAATGGGCCTCATTGGAGTCCAGATTCGACATCTTGACGTGTGATTTCAGCAGATCAAGCACGTCGTCGGCGAGTTGAGAAAGCGTATCGGCGCCCTCCTCCACCTGCTCAAGTGTTGGCGAGCGTGGAATTCCGTCCACGATCGCCCGGAATTCGACGTGAATCCTGGGCCAGTCGGCGGGTACGCTCTCCTCAACGCCGGAGGCGATCATCTTGGCGATGTCGCGCCGGCATAGCGTGATGCGCTCGCGGGCCAGCTTCACGGCCCTGATCTCGGCCGCGATCTCCTCGGCTAGGCGCTCGATCTCATCGGAACGGGCAACCAACGGCGAGATGTCGAAGCCGAAGGCGCGATCGATCTTCCCTGCCATATCCTTCCTGGCATAGCGCTTGCCGTTCGGTGAGTCCCGGCGAACGATCAGGCCAGCATCGACCAAGGCCGCCAGATGACGTTTCAACGTTGAGATCGGCATGCCATGGGCTTCGCAGAGACAACTGGACGTTCGACGAGAAGACGATCAGATCGTCCTCTCCGGTGAGCGCCGTCTCCGGGTGGAAAGTCAGCAGCGCATTCAGGACCGCCAGTGAACGTTCGGAGACACCGAGTTTCGGCCTGGCCGTGCAGAGGGCCTGGAAGATCTTCCATTTGTGGACGACCTTTTCGGGCGGCCGCGAAGTCGCGACGATCTGCGTTGCTACATGGGCAAGCGTCAGCGGTCGCCGCCCAAAGGGCGTCGTTGGGGCACGTGTCTGCATTTGTTGTCAGGCAAAAGAAATTTGCTCGCCGAATCGACGCCTAGACTAGGACTCTTGACAGTGATTCGCGGAAGGTGTTTTCTCAAATCCGCCCAGATTGATGAGAAAGGGCTTCCGGGGCTTCGCTTCGGGGGCCTTTTCTTTTGCGGCTGCTCCTTGGTCCTTGGTTCTGGGTTGATCGTTACGCGGTTAGGGACGCAAACTGGGGGTTGCCAGATGCCAACTCCTACTGGCCGTCGAGCCAGTCGTCGTAGAGAGACGCCATCCGGCTTTCGAGCCACTCACCGAACGGGCGGCCATCCTTACGCGAAGACCCATCATTCTTGGGGATCTTCACGGTCATATCGCCAGACGGCGACCGCTTAACGAGTGCGAACTCGGATCCATTGCGACCCGCGATCGGAGAAAAGTCCGCAGCTGCGGACTTTTTCGTTTCCCTCCTGGAAGCCGAGGGGCCGATCGCGATGATGACATCTTCGGGAATCATCGAAGCTCGATCATTTTGTAGACCGTCGATTTGCTGGCCGAGATGGCAGAAACGAGACGTTCGCCCTTGAGGCCGCGATCTTTCAGTCGCCGAGCAAACAGGCACTTCTCGATGAAAGAGATGTTGTTACGCTCGTTGTTCTCCTGCCCCTGAGCGACCAGGGCCTCTTCCTCGCTAATGTCCGTAACGACGGCTTTCAGGGGTCGGCCGAGAGCTTTAACAGCCGCCACGCGCCGATGGCCGAAGACCGTGAGATAGCGGCCTGCCGCGTTGACGGTCTCAAGAGCGCGATCGTAGGTGGCGCGGACAAACTGATTACGCTCGACCTCGTAGATTGTCTGGCTGGTCAACCCAGCGTCCGAAATGGCCGTCGATTTGTAGGTCGGATGGTTGAGAATGTGCTCGCCGAAGACGGTCCGCATAAACCCGGCCATCTGATTTTGAGGCCCGTCGGCTGACTCGAAACGCGTCAGAAGATAGCGCAGCCAATGGTAATTCGGCTCAGCCCCGGTGTTGCTCGTGACCTGCCACTGAACTTTCATCCAGCAGCGGTTAGAGTCTCAGGGTTTTGTACGCCAAGTGGCGCGGGTGGAGCA
>NZ_JBEGDB010000478.1:0-3074 GCF_043638955.1 Bradyrhizobium sp. 31Argb
GCCAATACTGGATGCCGATCCGCTACGCACGCGCCCGCTGATCACTGCGGACGTGGGAGCTCTTACCGCTTACGGTCAGCACCCGCGCGGCCATCAGCAACCCGTAGCTCGGCGCCAGCGCGCAGGCGGCATTGCCGAGCGTGAAAATGGCCATCAGCGCCAGCAGCACGACCTTGCGCGGCATCCGCCGCGTCGCCAGCGTCAGGATCGGCGCGCCGACGAACACGCCCAGCGCGTAACCCGAAATGAGCAGGCCTGCAGCCGATACCGACACATGCATGTCGGCAGCGACCTGCAGCAGAAGACCCATGATGACGAATTCGGTGGTACCAATGCCAAAGGCACCGGCGGTGAGCGCAAGGACAGCGATGGGCAAGGATGTGGCTCCGGACTGGAAGGGACGCAAGCGCGGAAATAGCGTCGGGGCCTTACGAGAATTAGAGGGCGACAAGTCCAATCATTTGTGACACCAATTCAACATGGTCCGATCAGACACCAACCGTTCCGGCGAAATGGAAGTGTTCGTCCGCGTCGTCGATCGCGCCGGCTTTACCGCCGCGGCGCGGAGCTTGCGGCTCACGCCGTCTGGCGTCAGCAAGCTGGTGTCGCGGATGGAGGCCCGCCTCGGCGCCAGACTCATCAATCGCTCCACGCGCAAGCTGCAGCTCACGCCGGAAGGCGAAGCCTTCTATCAACGCGCGGTGCGGATCCTCGCCGAGATCCAGGAAGCCGAACATGAAGCCGCCGCCGGCGCGACGCCGCGAGGCCATCTCACCGTCAACACCAACATCCCGTTCGGCACATTGCATATCCTTCCGCCGGTACCGCGCTTCCTTGCCGAGCATCCCGGGATCACGCTCGATATCGTCCTTACCGACACCGTGATCGACCTGATGCAGGAGCGCGCTGATATCGCGATCCGGGCCGGCCCGCTGCAGGTGTCGCGGCTGATCGCGCGCAAGCTCGCGACCAGCCGCATGGCCGTCGTGGCCTCGCCGGACTACCTCGCCAAACATGGCACGCCCAAGACGCCGACCGAACTCGCCAACCACCGGGGCATCGGCTGGACCTTTCCGCGCACGATCCGCGGCTGGCCGTTCCGCAAGGGAGAGCGGATCGAAGAGGTGTTGCCGCCGCCGATGGTCCGTGCGAGCGACGGCGAATCAGTGCGCCGGCTCGTTTTGGGCGGCGCCGGGATGGCGCGCCTTGCTTTGTTCCACATCGGTCCGGACATCGAGGCAGGACGATTGGTGCCGGTGCTTCAAGCTCTCAATCCCGGCGACCGCGAAGATATTCACGCGGTCTATGTCGGCCACGCCGGCCCCCTTCCCGCCCGCGTGCGCGCCTTTATCGATTTCCTGTCGCGCGACATCCGCCTCGATGACCCCGCACTCAAGCGCACGGCCGATGGCAGGTGGAAGCTGGTGAGAAGATCATAAGGGGACGGGTTAGCGTCCCACGCTGCGCGATAATCAACGAGCGCAGGAGAAGCATAGTCCTGCCATTTGCTCGTACCAATATGCCGTTGTCATTCCGGGGCGCGCGCAGCGCGAGCTATGATGTGCAATTGCACATCAGAGAATCCATCTGGCCGCGGCGCGAGCGGCGAAATGGATTCCGGGCTCATCGCTTCGCGATGCCCCGGAATGACGGCTCCCGTCATTGCGAGCGCAAGCTAATCATCTGCTGATTTACCAAACCTCAGAGAAGCCCGATCACCCGCCGCTCCGCCATCACCACTGGCCTCCGCCTTGCTCAACGACATGCCAAACGTACAGCCGGCGAAAGAGGCGTATCATGGCGGGACAGACATCTTCGGGCACGGGTCGGTTTGAGGCACTTGATGCAATGCGCGGCATCTGCGCGCTGCTCGTCGTGCTCTTCCATATTCCCATTTACCATGCGCTGAAGGGCACCCAGCCGTTCGTGAACCTGCAATTCTGCGTCGACATGTTCTTTGCCCTGTCCGGCTTCGTGCTCTGTCACGCCTATGGTCAGCGCCTTAACCATGCCGGCGATGGCATCCGCTTCATGGCGATGCGGTTCGCGCGGCTCTGGCCGCTGCATATGGTGATGCTGGCGCTGTTTGTGATGATCGAAGTGAGCAAGATCGTCTTCATGCGCACCGACGGTTCGTTCGCGCTGGATTCGGTTCCGTTCGGCAACGGCCACACGCTCTATGAAGCCATCACCAACATCCTGTTCCTGCAGTCCTTCAACCTGCATGGGGGCCTGACCTGGAACGGCCCAGCCTGGAGCGCGGCGGTCGAGTTCTACGTCTCGATGCTGTTCGCGGTCATCGTCGTGCTGTTCCCCCGCCGTCGGCGCGAGATCTTCCTCGGCCTCTGCCTTGCGGCCGGAATACAGCTCTACGAACGCTCGCCAGGCACGCTGTTCGTCTCCAGCGATTGGGGCATGCTGCGCGCGATGTTCTCCTTCTTCGCAGGATGCCTGGTCTATGACTTCCGCCTCTATTCCAACGGCCGGCTCGACATGCCGAACATATTGGAGGTCTCGTGCGCGATGGTGGTTGCTGTGTTCGTGTTGGTTACCCCATCCGGCGGACCGCAATATCTGTTTCCACTGCTCGCCGCGGTCGTGATCTGCGTGTTCTCGTTCGATCAAGGCAGGATCTCGGCGATACTCCGCTCGCCTGCGCTGCAGAAGCTCGGGCTGTGGTCCTATTCGATCTACATGATCCACACCTTCATCTTCCAGATCATGCGCAGCGCCGCCTCCTTCCTCGGCCACAAGCTCCACCTCGAACTGGTGGTCTGGCACAATGACGACAAGCTGGTGGTCCTGGGAACGCCAGCGCAGGCGCTGGTGGCCGCGCTCGTTCTCTCCGTGGTCCTCGTCGTTCCCGTCGCTGCACTCACCTATCGCTGGATCGAGAAGCCGGCGATGGATGCGGCCCGATACGCGCTCTCGACCGCGAACCGCGGGGAAACGCCGCTCGGCACGGCATCGAGGATCGGCTTCGGCGCGGCAATATGGCGGCTCGTATTGCCTCACCTGAGGATGTTACTTTCGCTTGACGGATGTAGCTCCGACTGTCGGCCGGTCCGAGGTTG
>NZ_JBEGDB010000479.1:0-3056 GCF_043638955.1 Bradyrhizobium sp. 31Argb
AAACTCTAACCCCTGATGAGCCAGAGCCTCCCTTCTCGAAAAGCTTGATCTGTCTCAAATTATCTGACGACGGACAATCCGGCGTCAAGACGCGGACGGTGCATGGGGAGGGATACAGCCACCTTGGATCTATGGATTGATTGCTCTGGTCAATGAAGGCTACCTGCTCGATCATCCGGTAGTCTCCAAGGGCATAAGCGCATTGGGGGCCCACTGGAGCTACGATCGAAACGGGGCCAGGCATATTCAGGCGAGTGAATCCCCCGTATGGGATACCTTCTTGGCCATCCTTGCGCTTCATGAGGCCGGAGTGCCTTCCGACAGGACTGACGTCCGCAAAGCGCTCGAGTGGGTTCTCAATCAGCAGGTGCTCCTTCCCGGCGATTGGGCGGTAAAGATCAAGAATGCGCGACCCGGCGGCTGGGCCTTTGAACGCGCGAACAATTCATATCCCGACGTTGATGATACTGCGATCGCTCTGCTTGTTCTGGGAAAGCTTAAATCAACTATCGGAGATATGCGGGAGCGATTTGAGCGAGCTATCGAACTGGGGGTTGACTGGACCCTTGCCATGCAATGCCGAAACGGCGGTTGGGCGGCTTTCGATAAAGACAATGACAAAGAGATCATCTCGAAGATACCATTTTGCAACTTCGGCGAAGCGATTGATCCGCCTAGTGTTGATGTCACGGCCCACGTCGTTGAAGCTTTTGCCGCTCTAGGATACGACTTCAATCATCCGGCTATTCGCCGCGCGCTGGACTACATCAGAAGTGAACAAGAAGAGGCAGGCAGCTGGTTCGGCCGCTGGGGTGTCAATCATATCTATGGTACGGCTGCCGTGCTGCCCGCTCTAAAGGCGATCGGCGAGGATATGACGCAACCTTATATAAGGCGCGCCATCGATTGGATCTTGTCGAGACAGAATGATGACGGCGGCTGGGGGGAGACATGCGCTTCCTACATGGATCCCGAGCTTCGAGGACGAGGACCAAGCACTCCGTCGCAGACCGCCTGGGGGCTGATGTGCCTATTGTCTGTCGACAAGGGTCCTGAAACGGACGCCGCGATACGCAGAGGAGTTGAGCACCTCTGCACTTCCCAGAAAAGCGATGGGACCTGGGATGAAGATTACTACACGGCAACCGGCTTTCCGGGCTACGGGATCGGCGCTCGCACCAATCTGACCGCGGCTGAACTCGCAAAACGCTTACAGCAGGGTACGGAGCTATCGCGCGGCTTCATGTTGAGCTTCAATATGTACCGCCACTATTTCCCGCTGCTCGCATTGGCGCGAGCCGCTGTACGCGGCGTATTGAACCGCCCCGGATTTGCCGGAGGCTCCAACTCCTGAGAGGATGGAGCCATGACAAGCAAGACGACGAACAAGTTTTCGTCTGAGGTCCGGGACCGCGCGGTTCGGATGGTTCTGGATCACGCCGGCGAGCACCCTTCGCGCTGGGCGGCGGAGACGTCGATTGCGGCGAAGATCGGCTGCACACCGCAGACGCTTCATGACTGGGTCAAGAAGGCCGAAGTCGATAGCGGGCAGCGGGCCGGCGTTCCGACCGACATGGCCGAGAAGCTGAAGGCCCTGGAACGGGAGAACCGTGAGCTTCGGCAGGCCAACGAGATCCTGCGCAAGGCGAGCGCTTATTTTGCGATGGCGGAGCTCGACCGCCGGTCCAAGCCATGATCGCCTTCATCGATGATCATCGTGGGGCGCATGGGGTCGAGCCGATCTGCAAGGTCCTGCCGATCGCCCCCTCGACCTACCACGCCCGTGTGGCCAAGCGGCGCGATCCGGCCAAGCGGTCGGCGCGCGCCAGGCAGGATGCCGCTCTGAAGGTCGAGGTTCGTCGCGTCTTCGATCAGAACTTCTCGGTCTACGGTGTGCGCAAGGTCTGGCGCCAGCTCAAGCGCGAAGGCTTCGATGTTGCCCGTTGCACAGTATCGCGATTGATGCGGGACATGGGTTTGCAAGGGGTTATCCGCGGCAAATCCGTCACAACAACGATCAGCGACAAGGCCGCGCCATGCCCGCTGGATCACGTCAACCGCCAGTTCAAGGCGCCAAGGCCGCACGTCCTTTGGCTCTCCGACTTCACGTATGGTGCGCCTCGCTCCGAGAAATCGGGGAGGCATATGTCTGGAATGCATTGAGAAAGGAGGAATTTGACGAGCCTGCTTCCTGCTGTGGGGAAGCATGAGCCCAAGCGGCGGTGACCTGCTGTCAACTGGCAGGGTGGCGGTCGTCACGACCATACCCAAAGAGAAGGCCAAGGCATTCACGCACAGACTGTCGAAGGTCCTCTCTGGTGACCATGATCTTGCCAAGGTCGATATGGTGGACCGCCTGAACCGCCAATTGCGGGGCTGGGCGGCCTTCTACAAGTACACGGACTTCACTGCGACCACGTTCCGGCACGTCGATCACGTCGTGTTCTGGAAAGTCGATCACGTCGTGTTCTGGAAAATGGCGCACTGGCTGGCGAGAAAGTATCGGAGCCGCATCAAACCACTGATGCGGAGCTGGTATCGAGCACCAGTCGCTGGGCAAGCCAAGACCTGGTTTGTCCACGTGGTCAGTGAACGAGGCCATCGTGTCGGGAAAGCATTGCACCGATTGGGTATCCAGTCCAAAGGGGCAGTTCCGATGGAGAAACCCGGAAGCAAATCCCTACATCTTCAGGGAGGAGCCCAGGAAGACCATCACCTCGCGATATCAGGATGTCGCAATGGCCATGGGCCAGACCTAAACGGAGAGCCGTATGCGCTGAAAGGTGCCCGTACGGTTCGGGGAGGAGAAGCGCTTATGCGCTTCTTACTCCATTCGCGACCTGGACCGGCTTCGTCTACGTCGCCTTTGTCATCGACGCCTATGCTCGAAGGATCGTCGGCTGGCGGGCCTCGCACACGGCGCATGCGGGCTTCGTGCTCGATGCGCTGGAGCAGGCACTACATGATCGACGGCGGTCCATCGTAAGCGGTAAGAGCTCCCACGTCCGCAGTGATCAGCGGGCGCGTGCGTAGCGGATCGGCATCCAGTATTGGCG
>NZ_JBEGDB010000047.1:0-42058 GCF_043638955.1 Bradyrhizobium sp. 31Argb
GCGAAACTACTTCGCCGTCGTCGCCATTGCCGCCACTCTGCTCTGGATAAGGTAACTGTCCACACGGCCTAGGCCGCGCCGTGCAGATAGGTTTCGCGACGCCCGATCATGCGCTCCGCCGCCGCCTTGGCATCGGCCTTCGACGACGTCGCGCAGGTGCGGTATTCGAGATCCGGCAACTTGGCCGGGTCACGGCGACCGAACCACGACCTGGGCGCGACCTGCAGCAGCGCCAGCGCCTGCGCGACATTGTCAACCGCCTCGAAGGAATGCAACGCGCCGGTTCCGGCGTAGCGGACCTCGTAAAGGCCGGGGCTGATCGGGGCTTCGATGTTCTCGCTACGTCCGGGCCGGGGATATCGTTTCCACTCACTCCACGTCGAGATCATCGCCACATCCTTAAGCCAATTCAAAAGCAACCATTTGCTTCAAAACATTCAGTCCAGAAGCATGGTTTGCCTTGGGATTAGAATGCGTTAGATCACGAAATCATCGACGGGAAGCAATACCAAATCACGTTATCGTGGATGGCTCCCACAAGCGGCGGGATCGGCAGCCGTTCACGGTTAAATCTGTGTGACATGCCACCGTCGCGGTGTTGCCCTTAGCCGCATCCCCTGAGGAGGCCGCTTGCGGGACGCGGCGCGCGGGAGGAAGATCATCGTCTTCACAACAACAATCAGGAGGCGCCCCCATGCAGAGCAAAGCTCAGATCGATCAGCTTCTCCGTCAGAAATGCGACGCGAAGGAAATCCCCGGCGTGGTCGCGATTGCCGCGACCGGCAACGAGATCATCTACGAGAACGCGTTCGGCAAGCGCGACCTCGGCAAAGACGATGCGATGACGACGGACAGCGTGTTCTGGATCGCCTCGATGACCAAGGCGGTGACGGGCGCGGGCGCGATGCAATTGGTCGAGCAGGGCAAGCTCTCGCTGGACGAGCCGATCGGCAAGGTGCTGCCTGATCTCGCTTCACCGCAAGTGCTGGAAGGCTTCGGCGCCGATGGCGAGCCCAAGCTGCGGCCGGCCAGGACGCCGATCACGCTGCGCCATCTGATGACGCACACCGCGGGCTTCTGCTACCACATGTGGAACGGTGACATGGGGAAGTATGTCGCGAAAACCGAGATGCCGACCATCACCACCTGCAAGAACGACGCGCTGAAAGTGCCGCTGGTGTCCGATCCCGGCACGCGCTGGGAGTACGGCATCAATATCGATTTCATCGGCAAGGCCGTTGAAGCTGCGAGCGGCAAGCGGCTCGACGCTTACTTGCGCGATCACCTGTTCGCGCCGCTCGGCATGAACGACACCGGATTCAAGATCAGCGATGCCATGCGCCAGCGCCTGGTCGGCATGCATGCGAGAGCCCCCGACGGATCGCTCGCGCCGATCCCGTTCGAGCTCGAGCAGGAGCCGGAATTCCACATGGGCGGCGGCGGCCTCTACGCGACCGCGGGCGACTACATCAAGTTCACGCGGATGATCCTCAACAAGGGCCGCGGCAACGGCAACCAGGTGCTGAAGCCCGAAACCGTGGCGCTGATGGGCCAGAACCACATGGGCGATCTCAACGTCACCAAGATGGTCTCGGCCGATCTCACTCTGTCCAACGACGTCGATCTCTATCCGGACATGGACAAGAAGTGGGGCCTGAGCTTCCTCATCAACACCGCGAAAACGGCGGAGGGACGCAGCGCCGGCAGCCTCGCCTGGGCGGGCCTGGCCAACACCTATTACTGGATCGATCCGACGCGCGACGTCGCCGGCGTGATCCTGATGCAGCTATTGCCGTTCGGCGACGGCAAATGCCTGGAAGCTTTTGCGGGCTTCGAACGTGGCATCTATGCCGGCCTCGATGCCGGCAGCGGCCAGAAGGCGGCGTGATGGCGTAGGGCGGATTAGCTTTTCGCCTTCGCCAAGCGCGAAGGCGAAAAGCATAATTTCCCGCCCGCTCGCCACATGTGCCTTAAAGCGAACTACGCGTCTGGCGGGGCAAGAAGACCGGCTGCCGTCTCACGGCCTTTGCGGGATACTCAATCCACGCTGCACTGCGGGCCGTGCTAGTCCCCGTTCGAGCCAAGCGGGCACTTCTTTCTTGAAGACTGTCGAAGTCAACGAGTTCGCGCGCCTCATAGAACCCGATCAGGTTGCGCACCCAGCCAAGCATCGAAATGTCGGCGATGGTATATTCATCGTCCATGATCCACTCCCGCGCGGCGAGATGCGTTTCCATGACGCCCAGCAGGCGTTTTGACTCATTGACGTACCGCTGAAGTGGGCGCTTGTCCTCGTATTCGCGGCCTGCGAATTTGTTGAAGAAGCCGAGCTGGCCAAACATCGGTCCGATCCCACCCATCTGGAAATGCACCCACTGGATAGTCTTGTATCGGCGAGCCGCGTTGGCCGGCAAAAGCTTGCCCGTCTTCTCCGCGAGATATTGCAGGATGGCACCGGATTCGAACAAGGGCAGTGGCTGACCCTCCGGGCCGTTCGGATCGAGAATCGCGGGAATCTTGCCGTTGGGGTTGAGCGAAAGAAATTCGGGCGTGTGCTGGTCGTCCTTGTTGAAGTCGACCAGATGCACCTCGTAAGGTAGCCCGATCTCCTCCAGCATAATCGAGACCTTTACGCCGTTGGGTGTCGGCAGTGAGTAGAGTTGCAAGCGATCTGGGTATTTCGCAGGCCAGCGCTGTATGATCGGGAAATCAGCAAATTTTGGCATCTCTCAACTCGCTCTTACGGCTCGATTACGCTTTTAGAGGGGTAAACATCACGGCGGGTGAACGTCTGTGGCTACGTGTGTTTGCCAAAGCGGTACACCTTCGTGGCAGCTACGGCTGTATGGATACGCAACTATTGATCGTCCGAATTCATGGCATGACGGTTCAGCTTAGCCACGGAGTATTGCGTATCCGAACGCACGCGTTTGGCCTACGAAATGTGGGATCGTGATCTTCGATATAATCGACATTGACTGTGCCGAACGTGGTCTGGGGCTTCTTCAAGGCGGAGCACGTCTGAACCTGGATGAACTCATTCTTGAAATCACCACGAGGAAACGCGGCAATGACCTGGTCGCGCTGCTCTCGCGTATAGTCGTCATATCCAATGCCGACGACGTCCACTAGAACACCTGCATTCGTGAGAGCTATTTCTGGCCGCATGTATTGGGGAATGCCTGGCGTGGTATGTAAGGCGATTGCTTCCCACACCAGATCCGCTTTCGGATCCGGGATGCCATGGCTCTTGAGGAATTCGCGGGCTGCATCGGCGCCGTCGACTTCAAACCGCTTCGTATCGGTATGGTAAGGGTGGACAAGACCCAGATCGTGAAACAGCGCCGCGACGTAAAGCAGTTCAGAATCGAATTTTAGGTTCTGACGGATTCCCTTCATCGCACCGAACACAAACACGCGAACCGAGTGGTTGAACAACAACTCGGTTTCATGTTGCCGCACGAGTTCGGCGGCTTCGCGTGCGATCTTGCTATCGGGGATCTTAACGCCAGAAATAACGTCGGCCATTGTCGAACTCCCGTCTCCGTATCTGTGCCGCTGGTTACAAGAAATAGATCGGTCCGCACGGATCATAAAACAGTACCAAGATTGCCAATTTTGACTGTACCATCGCGCGGTGGCCGTCCTCCCCATCCGACTTGATCGTGCCAGAAGGACACCACTGGCTGCCCAGATCTATTGCGCGATCCGAGAGAGCATCGAGAACGGGCGGCTCGCCTCCGGCCCACGGTTGAACTATCGATGGTGCATTGCGAGTTGCCAATCTTGGTACTGTTCCCGATCAGACGGCCCCCTACCTCTGATCAGTATCACCGGTTGACGCAAGCCGGCTGTTGGGTCAATGGCCGACGCTCGTTTTTCAAGCTGACCCGCGTCTTAGTAGGGAGTCCAGAATGGCAAGCACCCCCGTCGACGATGCGTCCCAAGGTCCTGCTCGCTGCCCCATGTTGGCATGGCGAGTACACGAATTCGGATCGCCGGAAGTGATAATTTTGGATCGGGTTCCGCGGCCAGTTCCTGGTCCGGGCGAGGTCCTCGTCGATGTTCACGCAGCAGGAGTCGGTCCCTGGGACGGCTGGATCAGGGCCGGCAAAAGCGCCTTGCCGCAGCCTCTTCCTCTTACGCTCGGCTCTGATCTGTCCGGAACAGTCGCGGCCGTGGGACCGGGCACTTCCGGCATCGCTGTCGGAGATCAGGTTTTCGGAGTGACCAACAGCCAGTTCCTTGGTGCTTACGCAGAATACGCCGTGGCCTCTGCTGGGATGCTCGCGAAGAAACCAAGCTCGCTGAGCTATGCCGAAGCGGCCTCCGTTCCCGTCGTTGCGGTCACGGCGTGGCAAGGTCTGTTCGACCACGCTCGCCTCGAAGCCGGGCAGACGGTCGTCATCCACGGAGCGGCGGGAAATGTCGGAGCCTACGCGGTTCAGCTCGCTCGTCGCGCTCGCCTGCGTTCAATCGCCACCGCGGGGACCAAAGACATCGAGTACGTGCAGTCCCTCGGTGCCGACAGAGTATTGGACTATCATACGCGACACTTCGAGGAAGAGGTGAAGGATGCGGACGCGATACTGGATCTCGTCGGAGGCGAAACGCAAATACGTTCTTTTCAGGTTCTTCGCCCGGGCGGCAGGCTGATCTCCGCTGTGTCCCAGCCTGATCAAGACCGCGCAAAGCACCACGGGGTCACCGCGGCCTTCTTCTTGGTGGAGGTGACCACCGAGCGTCTTCGCGAAATTGCCGATCTCATTGATCGCGGTGAACTGAAAACCCGCGTCGGCGCAGTTCTTCCTTTTGCCGCTGCGCGAGAAGCCCATATGATGTTGGAAGGCCAACGGCCGCCGCCGAAAGGGAAGATCATTCTCGATGTGGGGGGCTCGGGCTAAGTCACCGCGCCCGCTTGAATTGGGGCTAACCATGGGTGTGGCGGCGAGCAGCTGTGAAGGCCGACGGCTCCCGCGCGAGTCGGAACACACGGCGATGCCTTGGAATGAAGGAGGAGAAAAATTCGCGAGCAATTCCAATGTGATTTGCTCTGTCCAGCCGTCGCGCGAAAAACATTCCGCTTCCGCCGTCGGGCAAATCAGTGATTTAACTCCGCGCGTCTCACGGCGGATGAGGGGCGGCTCGCGATCGTCACGAACGTTGCGGTGAGATGCGGTGGACGCGATGCGTGCGACTGACGAGCGCATGTAACGCGGACGGCGAAGTCGTGTGGTCCTGGCGCCCCGACGCTGGCGCTAAGTTCTGTGGATCAACTATCTGCAGAGTGACGGTGGCAAAAGAGCCCGGTCACCGGGGAGAGCACGAAGTAAGCCGTAACACCATCGCGCAGGGAAAGCCGGAATGCTTCGGTTGAACCTGTGGTCCTACCCCCGTGCTTTTTGTTGCACGGGACCCACGGGTGCAACCAGCACCCGGCTTTCCCTGCGCCCTCTGTTCAATAAGAGGGTGGAAAGTGACGCAAAGCTCGGACGCAACGCGCCGCGAGAATGCGGACGTACATCCCTTACCATTCACCGTCATGCCCCGCGCAGGCGGGGCATCCAGCATCCGGCGGCCTCTCGGCTCAAACACGACTGCCTCTGGAATACTGGATCGTCCGGTCAAGCCGGACGATGACAGCGGAGAAGCTGTTTGACATTTGAGTGAGAACTCACCCCGTCATTGCGAGCGTAGCGAAGCAATCCATCTCGCCACGTGCGGAGGCGTGGATTGCTTCGCTCCGCTCGCAATGACGATGGAGAGAGCAGTGGCCCGCAATGCGGAGCTACACCGGCAATCGGTTCTGCTGCGCCAGTTCCTTCAACGACGCCTGGGGGCGCGCGCCGATATGCTGGATCACCTCCGCAGCCGCGAGCGCGCCAAGCCGACCAGCATTCTCATAGCCGGCATCGCGGACAAGGCCGAACATGAAGCCGGCGGCGAAGAGGTCGCCGGCGCCGGTCGTATCCACCAACTGCTCGATCGGGAACGCCGGCACGGCGGTGACGCCGTCCTTCGCTGCCACCACGCAGCCTTTCTCGCTGCGGGTGACGACGCCAAGTTTTGCATCGACGCGGAACTGCTTCAGCGCGCTGTCGAAATCGGCGATCTGGTACAACGAGCGCAACTCGGCTTCATTGGCGAAAACCAGATCGACCGTGCCTTTGCGCATCAATTCGAGAAATTCGTCGCGATAGCGATCGACGCAAAACGAATCGGACAAGGTCAGCGCAACCTGGCGGCCCGCGCCATGCGCGATTCCTGCCGCCTTGACGAAGGCCTCCTTGGCGCTCGCGGGATCCCAGAGATAGCCTTCGAGATAGACGATGCGGGACGCCGCGATCTGCGCTTCATCGATATCGGCCGGCGTCAGATCCTGCGCGGCGCCGAGATAGGTGTTCATGGTGCGCTCGCCGTCCGGCGTCACCAGGATATAGGAGCAGCCGGTGGCGGGACCATCGGCGGCGGGCCTGGTCTCGAACGCGACGCCCGCGGCGCGGATGTCATGGGCATAGAGGCGACCGATCTGATCGTCCTTGATCTTGCCGACATAGGCCGCGCGGGCACCGAAATTGGCGACGCCGACGATGGTATTGGCTGCGGAGCCCCCGGACATCTCGGTCGCGGGCCCCATGTCCTGGTAGATCGCGCCGGCGCGGGCCTCGTCGATCAGGGCCATGCTGCCCTTGGCCATGCCGTGACGGCTGAGAAACGCCTCGTCGGTCCTCACCAAAACGTCGAAAATCGCGTTGCCGATCCCGAGAACGTCATATTTTGCGGCGGCCATTATCCATCCTTCGAGCGATTGCGAAGGCTGCGCCCTACCAGATCAACATGGCGCCAGCAAGCCAGGTGGCTGTTATATAGAAGTCATATGATCCGCTCCTTCCTCACCGTCTCCTCGGGAACGCTGGCGTCACGGCTGCTCGGCTTTGCCCGCGATTCGATCATCGCTGCGCTGCTCGGCGCCGGCGCGGTCGCCGACGCGTTCCTGGTTGCCTTTCAAATGGTCAATGTGGTCAGGCGGCTCCTGACCGAAGGCGCGCTGAATGCCGCGCTGATACCGGCCTGGTTGCGCTTGCGCGAGACCGAAGGCGCTGCGGCCGCCGCGGCCTTCGCCGGCCGCGTGCTCGGCACCCTCGGCGCCGCGCTGATCGTGGCTTCCGTCTTGATCGGCTTCCTGATGCCGCTGGTGATCGCGGCGCTCGCGCCGGGATTTGTCGGCCGCGAAACGCTGGAGCTCGCCGTCAACAATGCGCGGCTGATGCTGCCTTATCTTGCCTTCGCAGGACCAGTCACGGTCATGATGGGGCTAATGAACGCGCAAGCACGTTTTGCGCTCACCGCATTCTCGCCGCTCCTGTTCAACATCGCGCTGATCGCGGTGATGGCGATGCTGCTGGTATGCCGGGGGGACGCGGCGCATGCCGCGATGGTCGTAGCTGCGACCGTTGGCATTGCGGGACTTCTGCAATTGTCGATCCTCGTGCTGCGCGGCGGCCGCGCGGCGACCCCGCTCCGCATCTCCTTCGACAAGGACATGCGCGGCTTTCTCGGCAAGGCCGTCCCCGGCATGATCGCAAGCAGCGCGCCGCAATGGCTGATGGTGGCGGGCGCCGTGATCGCTTCCGAATCGCCATCGGCGGTCTCCTGGCTATATTTCGCCAATCGCCTGATCGAACTGCCGCTCGGCATCGGCGGCGTCGCCATGGGCACGGTGCTGATCCCGGAAATGACCCGCGCGCTGCACAGCGATGACCGAAGCGCCATCGCGCGAGTGGAATCGCGCGGCCTAGAATTGGCGGTCGGACTCGCCTTGCCGGCGACGCTTGGCCTCATCGTCTTGAGCGAGCCGGTCGTGCGGATCCTGTTCGAGCACGGCGCGTTTGCCGCGCACGATGCCACGGCCACCGCGCACGCGCTGACCTGGCTTGCGCTCGGCCTGCCCGCGCATGTGCTGGTGAAAGCGCTGTCGCCGGCCTTCTTCGCCCGCGAGGATACCCGCACGCCGCTTTTCGGGGCGCTGACCGCCATCGTGGTGGCGATCGTCGCAGCGTTCCTGCTTCGCCACTCTTTCGGCACGCGCGGCATCGCCGCCGGCATCACGCTCGGAGCCTGGAGCAACGCGTTCTATTTGATCCGGAAGGGGGGCGCGACGTTCGGCTTCTCGATCGATCCCGAGGCCCGCGATCGGCTGCCGCGCATCTGCCTGGCGGCGCTCGCCATGGGCGCGCTGCTGTGGCTTGTCGAGGAGCTGGCGCCGCTGGCCGCCGGATCGCGCGGACTGGGGCAGGCCGTGCTGCTGTTCGCGGTGATTTTAGCTGCGATGGCGAGCTACGGCCTGTTCCTGAAGCTGTTCGGCGTGTTCGGCTGGTGCCAGGCGGTCGCCGCGATCAGGCAAAACCGTGCCGCCTGACTTGCGCGGATAGCCCCAAAATGGCAAACGACCCCGCCAAAGCGGCATTTTCCGGGAATTGAGACCATGGCGTTCGTGGAACGGGTTTTTTCAGGCGTCCAGCCGACGGGCAATCTGCACCTCGGCAATTACCTCGGCGCCATCGTCAACTTCGTCAAGCTGCAGGAGACGCACAACTGCATCTACTGTGTCGTCGACATGCACGCGATCACGCAGGGCGTGGACGTCTGGGGCGGCCCGGCGGAGCTGACGCGCAACACCCGCGAGGTGACCGCGGCGTTCATCGCCAGCGGCATCGACCCGAAAAAGCACATCGTCTTCAACCAAAGCCAGATCGCAGAGCATGCCGAGCTTGCCTGGATCTTCAATTGCATCGCGCGCATCGGCTGGCTGAACCGGATGACGCAGTTCAAGGAGAAGGCCGGCAAGGACCGCGAGAACGCGTCGGTCGGTCTCTACGACTATCCGGTGCTGATGGCCGCCGACATCCTGCTCTATCGCGCGACCCATGTGCCTGTGGGCGAGGACCAGAAGCAGCATCTGGAACTGTCACGCGACATCGCGCAGAAGTTCAACAACGACTTCGGCGACTCGATCCGCGGCCACGGCTTTGCCGACGGCCTGTTCTTCCCGCTGCCCGAGCCGCTGATCACCGGCCCGGCAACGCGCGTGATGAGCCTGCGCGACGGCACCAAGAAGATGTCGAAGTCGGAGCCCTCGGACAATTCGCGCATCAACCTCACCGACGATGCCGATACCATCGCGCAGAAGATCCGCAAGGCAAAGACCGATCCGGAGCCGTTGCCATCAGAGGAAAAGGGACTGGAGGCGCGGCCCGAAGCGGACAATCTCGTCGGCATCTACGCCGCGCTCGCCGGCGTCAGCAAGCAGGCCGTGCTGAAGGATTTCGGCGGCGGCCAGTTCTCCAGCTTCAAGAACGCACTGGTGGACGTTTGCGTTGCGAAACTGTCGCCAATCGCGGCCGAAATGAAGCGGCTGGTCGCCGATCCCGGCCATGTCGATCAGATCCTGGTCGACGGCGCCAACCGGGCCCGCGCGATCGCCGATGAAACCATGCGCGCCGCGAAAGACGTCGTCGGCTTCATCCGGCAGCGATAGGCGATCAACATCGATTGCTCTCACACCCTCTCCCAAAAGCAGAGGGGGTGTGGCAGCATGGGTCTGCTTGGCAATAATGCACCGGGACATGCATGACCACCCAGCGACGAAGCTACGAATCTGGTCACAAGCCAAAATGCCTTGTCATCGTTGACGACAGCGCCGAATGGGACCGCGCCGTCTACTACGCCAGCCGCTGGGCGATCCGGGTCGGCGGCGGCGTCGTGATGCTGCGCGTCATCGAGACCGAGGACCAGAACCAGCAATGGCTCGGGGTTGCCGACATCATGCGTGCCGAGGCCGAGGAAGCGGCGAACGAGGCGCTCGACCGCGCCGCCGGGCGGGCCAACGGCATTGCCGCGATCACACCCGAGCGGGTGATTCGCGAGGGCGACCCCACCGAGCAGGTCCTCGACGTCATCGACAAGGACGAGGACATCTCGATCCTGGTGCTGGCAGCCAATCCGGGGCCGGAGGGCCCGGGTCCGATCATCACCACCATGGCCAAGATCATGGGCGAGTTCCCGATCCCCGTCACCATCGTGCCCGGCGGCCTGACCGACGAAGAGATCGATTCGCTATCGTAACCCCTTGATTACTCGCCGGAGCCGGCGGTTCCTGCCTTGATCCGTGCGTTCGCCGTCGCCATCTGCTAAGGGAACCCCACGCGCCGGCCTTGAACCGGCGACGCCGGAGAAAACAAATGTTCATCCAGACCGAAGCTACCCCCAATCCCGCCACCCTCAAGTTCATTCCAGGCCGCACCGTGCTCGCGAGCGGCACCATGGAATTTGCGACACCTGAAGCTGCCACCCGCTCCCCGCTCGCCGAACGACTGTTCGCCGTGCCCGGCGTCACCGGCGTGTTCTATGGCTCCGACTTCGTCACAGTGACCAAGGTCGACGGCGACTGGCAGCATCTGAAGCCCGCGATCCTCGGCGCGATCATGGAGCACTACATGTCCGGCGCGCCGCTACTCGCCGACGGCAGTGTCGATGGCGACGATTCGCTCGATGAGGAAGACGAATTCTTCAATGACGAAGACGCCGACACCGTCGCGCAGATCAAGGACCTGATCGAGACGCGGGTGCGGCCGGCGGTCGCCAATGACGGCGGCGACATCACCTTCCGCGGCTTCAAGGATGGCGTCGTCTATCTCAACATGAAGGGCGCCTGCTCCGGCTGCCCGTCATCGACGGCTACGCTGCAGCACGGCATCCAGAACCTGCTGCGGCACTTCGTCCCCGATGTGGTCGAAGTCCGCCCGATGTAAGGAGAGCGAATCGTGAGTGGCGAATGGCGAATAGGGATCGCGCCTGACCATCCATTCGCCATTCGCCATTTGCCATTCGCTCCATGATCATTCTCGCCATCGATACGGCGCTCGACGCCTGCTCCGCCGCCGTGCTCGACACTGCCGCGAGCAAGACGATTGCGCTGGAATCGCAACCGATGAAGCGGGGGCATGCCGAAGCGCTGATGCCGCTGATCGTGCGGGTGATGAAGGAGAGCGGCATCGCCTTCACCGCGCTTGATCGCATCGCCGTCACCACCGGTCCCGGCAGCTTCACCGGACTGCGCGTCGGCCTGTCGGCGGCGCGCGGCATCGCGTTGGCGGCCAACAAGCCCGTCGTCGGCGTCACCACGCTGACCGCTTATGCCGCGCCTATCGTCGCCGAGAACGGCGAGCATCCAATCATCTCCGCGATCGATGCGCGGCATGACCATGTCTATTTCCAGGTGGTGAGCGGCGACGGCAGCCCGCTGGTCAAGCCGAAGGTGGCGCCGATCGCCGAGGCGATCGAGGCGGCGCAGCTTGGCACACCGCATCTGGTCGGCAACGCCGCAAAAATCCTCGCCGACCGCTGGCCGGCGGAGACGGCGCCACCGTTCAAGGCCGATACCCAGGCCTCGCCTGACATCACCTGGGTCGCCTGGGTCGGCGCGGCCGTCAGCCCCGAAGCGGCGCCGGCACGGCCGTTCTATCTGCGCGCGCCGGACGCAAAGCCGCCGGCCAATCCGCTGCTCGACGTCGCGCAACCGACAGCGTCATGATGGCCTGGCTTTCCGAATGGTTTGGCCGCGGCACGCCGGCGGTCGAAGCCGCGACTGTGCGCGACGCACCGCGTCTGGCGCAGTTGCATGGCGCCTCGTTTCGTCGCGGCTGGGGCGAAGGCGAATTCGAGGCGATGCTCGCCGAGCGCAATACGCTGGTGCATCGGCTGCGGCTCGGGCACAAGATCATCGGCTTTGCGGTGTCGCGGATGGGAGCAGATGAAGCGGAGATCCTGTCGATCGCGATCGATTCCAGCCAGCGCGGCCGCGGCCTGTCGCGCAATTTGTTGCTGACGCATCTAGGCCATCTTGCCGGCCGCGGCGTGCGCACCGTTTTCCTCGAGGTGGAGGAAAATAACCAGCCGGCGCGACGGCTCTATGAACGGGCCGGATTTGCCGTCGTCGGTCGCCGTGAACGCTATTACAAGCAGCCCGGTGGGGAACATTTGAATGCGCTTCTGATGCGCCGTGACTTGTCGTAACATGCGGGCAGTGGCAGAACAGTCCTGCCCTGCCCCTCCAGGCTGAAGAAACATGGCTCCGCTGAAAACCTCGTCTGCGATGAAGAACACTGGAATCGAGGCGCGCTGCGCCGCGACCGGCATGCGCATGACCGAGCAGCGCCGCGTCATCGCGCGCGTGCTGGCCGAATCCGTGGATCATCCTGACGTCGAGGAACTCTACCGGCGCTGCGTCGCGGTCGACGACAAGATCTCGATCTCGACCGTCTACCGCACCGTAAAACTGTTCGAGGACGCCGGCATCATCGAGCGCCACGACTTTCGCGAGGGCCGCGCGCGCTATGAGCAGATGCCCGACAGCCATCACGACCACCTGATCAATTTGCGCGACGGCAAGGTGATCGAATTCACGTCCGAAGAGATCGAGAAACTGCAGGCGGAGATCGCCCGCAAGCTCGGCTACAAGCTGGTCGACCACCGGCTCGAACTGTATTGCGTCCCGCTGGACGAAGATAAGTCCTGACATAGCGTTTTCGAGCGAAGTGGATACCGGTTCGCGTGAAGCAAACGCGTCAACAAGAGATTCCCGATCTCATCATCTTCGACTGCGACCGCGTGCTGGTCGACAGCGAAGTCATTTCATGCCGCGCGCATGCCGAGGTCCTGACGCGTCACGGCTATCCGATCACGTCGGAACAGGTGTTCGATCGTTTCCTCGGTCGCTCGACACGACAGGCGAATCTCGAAATCGAGGCCGAACTCGGCCGCAGCCTTCCAGATGATTTTCATACGCAATTGCAGGACGAGCTGTTCCGTTCCTTTGAGGCCGATCTGCAAGCGGTGCCGCACATTCACACCGCGCTCGACCGGATCGCGCAGCCCGTTTGCGTGGCGTCCAGCGGCTCACCGCAACGCATGCGCGTCAGCCTTGGCCGCACTGCCCTCCACGAACGATTTGCGCCGAACATCTTTTCGGCCCTGCAGGTCAAGAACGGCAAGCCGGCGCCCGATCTCTTCCTGTTCGCGGCTGGGCAGATGAAGGTGGCGCCCGAACGCTGTCTCGTGGTCGAGGACAGCCTCCCCGGCATCACAGCCGCCCGCGCCGCCGGAATGACGGTGCTCGGCTTCTGCGGCGGCAGCCATTGCGGACCCGGCCATGCCGAGACGCTACGCGCCGCCGGCGCCACGATGACGTTTGCCGACATGCGGGAACTGCCCGGGCTGATTGAAAACGGCGCAATTGTCGCAACAACCTGAGCCGTCATTCCGGGATGGTCCGAAGGACCAGACCCGGAATCTCGAGATTCCGGGTTCGATGCTGACGCATCGCCCCGGAATGACGCCCTCCAACGCTGGATTTTGCTCCCTTTAGGCTATATTTGAGCCCTGCGCCTTGAAGGCGCTCCTTTCCACCCAAGCAGGTTCCATGACGCCGCCGCGCAAGCTGCACATCAAATCCTATGGCTGCCAGATGAATGTCTATGATGCGCAGCGCATGGTGGATACGCTGGCCGGCGAGGGCTTTGTCGAGACGGCAAACGCCGATGAAGCGGATCTGGTGATCCTCAACACCTGCCATATCCGCGAGAAGGCCTCGGAAAAGGTCTATTCCGAGCTCGGGCGGCTGCGCGTAATGAAGGACGACGCCGCGCGGCAGGGGCGCGACGTGAAAATTGCGGTCGCAGGCTGCGTTGCGCAAGCCGAAGGCGAGGAGATCATTCGCCGCGCGCCGACTGTCGGCGTTGTGGTCGGTCCGCAGAGCTACCACCATCTGCCGCAACTGCTGAAGCAGGCGAAAGCGGAAGGCCGCGCACTGGAAACCGAATTCCCCATCGAGGACAAGTTCGGATTCTTAGCCCCGCCGAAGCCCGATGCGATCCGCTCGCGCGGCATTTCCGCCTTTGTCACCGTGCAGGAAGGCTGCGACAAGTTCTGCACCTTCTGCGTCGTGCCTTACACGCGTGGCGCGGAAGTCTCGCGTCCCGTGACAAGGATCATCGAGGATGTGACGCGGCTTGCCGACAACGGCGTGCGCGAGATCACCCTGATCGGGCAGAACGTCAACGCCTATCACGGCGAAGGGCCGGATGGACGGAACTGGCCGCTCGGCAAATTGCTTGAGCGGCTCGCCGCAATCCCCGGCGTGCTACGTCTGCGCTATTCGACCAGCCATCCCCGCGACTTCGAGGACAGCCTGATCGAGGCGCATCGGGACCTGCCGGCGCTGATGCCGTTCGTGCACCTGCCGGTGCAGTCCGGTTCGGACCGAATCTTGGCAGCCATGAACCGCAAACATACCGCCGGTGATTACCGCCGCGTCATCGACCGATTTCGCACGGCGCGCCAAGACATTGCTTTTTCTTCGGATTTCATTGTCGGCTTCCCCGGCGAAACAGAGGAAGATTTTTCTGCGACCCTCGCGCTTGTCACGCAAATAGGGTACGCTGCAGCTTATTCGTTCAAATATTCGCCGCGGCCCGGCACGCCGGCGGCGGACATGCGGGAGATGGTGCCAGCGGTAGCGATGGACGAGCGATTGGAGCGCCTCCAGAACTTGATCGACAGCCAGCAATCGGCCTTCAATAAGGCTATGATCGGCACCACGGTCGATGTGCTGTTCGAACGCGCCGGGCGCAATCCCGGCCAGATCGTCGGCCGCACTGCCTATCTGCAGCCCGCGCATGTGATGGCATCATTGGACATCGTCGGAAAAGTCCTGCCGGTCAGGATCGACAGCCTCGAGCGCTACAGCCTGCTCGGCGAGCTGGCCCCGCGTCATGCGCGGCCTCAGTCATCAGCTCTTTCGCAGACGACCATTGGAGCCTGAACCCTTGCCAAAAAGCGCATCGGATTCACCATCGCTTGCTCCCAGCCGCAAACCTGACCGCGACATGCAGATACCGCCAGAGACCCAGGTCGTCATCGACTTCGACGACAACCGCGCCGCTTCCGCGCTGGTAGGCCCTTATGGGCAGAATCTGGCGCAGGTCGAACGCCGGCTCGGCGTCGTTGTCGATTCCCGCGGCAACCAGATCACCATCGCCGGCTCCCGCGACGGCTGCGACGCCGCACGACGCGTGCTGGAGACGCTTTATGGCCAGGCAACGCAGGGACATGACCTTTCACAGGGCGACGTCGAAGGCGCGATCCGCGCCGTGATCGCGCAGGGCTCGCTGTTCGAGTTCGACGCCAAGACCGCAAAGCCCTCGTTCGAGACCATCAATCTGCGCAAGCGCCCGGTGCGGGCACGCACCGCCGCGCAGGATTCCTACATCCGCGCGCTGAAGCGGCACGAGTTGGTGTTCGGCATCGGGCCTGCCGGTACCGGCAAGACCTGGCTTGCGGTCGCCTATGCCGCGCAATTGTTCGAGCGCAAGGAAGTCGATCGCATCATCCTGTCGCGGCCCGCGGTGGAGGCCGGCGAACGGCTCGGCTTTCTGCCCGGCGATCTCCGCGAGAAGGTCGACCCCTATCTGCGGCCGATCTATGACGCGCTCTATGACCTGATGGATGCGCGCGTCGTGGAGCGCGCACTGCAGGGCGGCGAGATCGAGATCGCGCCGCTTGCCTTCATGCGCGGCCGCACGCTGACCAATGCCGTTGTCATCCTGGATGAAGCGCAAAACACCACCTCGATGCAGATGAAGATGTTCCTGACGCGGCTCGGCGAGAACAGCCGCATGATCGTCACCGGCGACCCCTCGCAGGTCGACTTGCCACACGGCCAGACCTCCGGGCTGGCAGAGGCAGTGAGCCTGCTGGAAGGCGTCGAGGGCATCGCGCAGGTGCGCTTCACCGCGGAGGACGTGATCCGTCACGAATTGGTGGCACGGATCGTCGCGGCCTATGAGGGATTGCCACAACGGCAAGTCGCCGCCAAATCTTGATGTCATCAGCCGGCCTCACGGACCTGCCGCAAGCGGGTTCCGGCCGCAACCCGAACGCCTAGAAACAACAACTTTTGGAACGACAGTGTCTTCCGCTCTCCCCGCTACCGAGGTTCTGGTCACAGCCGATTGCTGGCAGACCGAGCCTGATGCTGAAGCGGCGATCCATCGCGCCATCGAGGCCGCCGCCGAGATCACTGAGGCCGATGTCGGCGAGGCCGAACTGGCAGTGATGCTGACGGATGATTCCGGAATCCGGACGCTGAACAACAATTGGCGCGGCATCGACAAGCCGACCAACGTGCTGTCGTTTCCGGCGTTGCAGCCAAAGGGCGCTCAGGAGCCGGACGACGCCCCGCGCATGCTCGGCGATATCGCGATCGCCTATGAGACGACGCGCAGGGAGGCGGACGAGGAGCAGAAGCCGTTCGACCATCATTTAAGCCACCTCGCGGTGCACGGTTTCCTGCATCTGATCGGCTACGACCACGAAAACGACGACGACGCCGAGCAAATGGAAAATCTCGAGCGCGAAATCCTCGCGCAACTCGGCATTCCCGATCCGTATGCGGACCGGGAGCGGATGGACTGAAATGGCGGACTCCGAACCTACCCACGACAATCCGCGCGATGTGCGTAACCTGCCGGCCGTGGTGCCGGAGGAGGCACAGCGTCCCGCGGCGGAGAGCTGGCTGCTGCGCGCGATCCGCACCTTGTTCGGCTGGAAGGCAGGATCGGTTCGCGACGACCTGCAGGTGGTGCTCGATGCGTCGACGCCCGATGACGTGAACTTTTCCGCCGTCGAGCGCACCATGCTGCGCAACATCCTCAATCTGCATGAGCGGCGTATCGCCGACGTGATGGTGCATCGCGCCGACATCGTCGCCGTAAAACGCGACATCCCGCTCGGCGAATTGATGAGCCAGTTCGAAAGCGCCGCGCATTCGCGCCTCGTGGTCTACGACGAAACCCTCGATGATCCCGAGGGCATGGTTCACATCCGCGACCTGCTCGCCTTCATGACCGCAAGGGCGCGCGTCAGCGACACCGGCAAGACGCGGCGCAAGAAGCCGCTGCCCGCCGGCCTCGACCTGCGCGCGGTCGATCTCGCGCTGCCGCTTCACGAAGCGAGCATCATCCGAAAACTTCTTTATGTGCCGCCGTCGATGCGCGCGATCGACCTGCTGGTGCAGATGCAGACCACCCGTATTCACCTTGCGCTGGTGGTCGACGAATATGGCGGCACCGACGGGCTGGTGACGATCGAGGACCTCGTCGAGGAAATCGTCGGCGAGATCGACGACGAGCACGATAGCGACGAGCCGCCGTCGATCGTTCGCCAGCCGGATAACTCGTTCATCGCCGACGCGCGGGCGAGCCTCGATGATGTCCGCTCGGTGATCGGCGAAGACTTCGTCACGGGCGAAGCTGGCGAGGAAGTCGAGACGCTCGGCGGCTATCTGGTGTCGTTTGTCGGCCGCGTGCCGGTGCGCGGCGAGTTGATTTCCGGACCCGGCAATTTCGAGGTCGAAGTGCTCGACGCCGATCCGCGGCGGGTGAAGCGCGTGCGGATCGCGACGCGCAAGGAACGCAACGTCCCGCGCAAGGAGCGCGAGAGCCGTCGCCGCAGCGAGGCCGCGCCCGATGCCAGCCCTCAGGCCGATGACAGCCCGCAGGCCAACGACACCGCGCCTCCGCCCTCCGGCGACGGAGCCGCTCCGCAGTGAGGGTTTCCGATCAACTCCGCACGGTCGGGCTTTCGATCATCCTGACCTGGGGATGGAAGCGCGCCGTCATCGCACTCGTCGCCGGCGCCCTGTCCTCGCTCGCGATGGCACCGTTCAACGCCTGGCCGATCCTGTTCCTGACCTTCCCGGTCGCGGTCTGGCTGATCGACGGCGCAGGCGCCGGAAAGTGGCGCGGCATCCCGGCGGCGGCAATCTCCGGCTATTGGTTCGGGCTCGGCTACTTCGTGCCGGGGCTTTATTGGATCGGCTATGCCTTTCTGGTCGATGCGCAGACCTTCGCCTGGCTGTTGCCGTTTGCGATACTCGGCCTGCCCGCCTATCTGGCACTGTTTCCCGCGCTCGGCTTTGCGCTGGCGCGCCTGCTCTGGACTCCCGACGGCTTCCGCGTGCTGGCGCTGGCAGCGAGCTTGACCATCGCCGAATGGCTGCGCGGCCATGTGCTATCAGGATTTCCCTGGAACGCGTTCGGCTATGCGCTGTCAGAACCACTGGCGCTGGCGCAGACCGCATCGCTGATCGGGCTCTGGGGCATGACGTTCCTTGCCGTCGCAATCTTCGCAAGTCCGGCCGTCCTGATCGATGGCAAATCGTCCAACCGAAAGCTGTGGCGGATGCCGGCCATAGCGCTGGTCGTTCTCGCGGCCATGCTGGTTTTCGGCGCGGTGAGGCTGTCGCGGCTGCCGACCACCATGGTCGCCAACGTCAAGCTGCGCATCATGCAGCCCAACCTGCAGCAGGACGTCAAATTCAACTACGCCGCCAAAGCGGAAGTGATGAGGAAATATCTGACGCTCTCCGATCGCGCTTCCGGCCCGCACTCCACGGGCGTGCGCGACGCCAGCATCCTGATCTGGCCGGAATCGGCGTTTCCGTTTTTCCTGACGCGCGAGGCCGACGCGATGGCGCAGATCGCCGAGCTCCTGCCTCAAGGCACCGTGCTGATCACCGGCTCGGTGCGCGCCCCAGATCTGCCGCCGGGCGTCCGTATCACACGCGCCTACAATTCGATCTATGTCATCGACCATGACGGCAGCGTGCTGTCGGTTTATGACAAGCTGCACCTGGTGCCGTTCGGCGAGTATCTGCCATTTCAGGAACTGATGGAAAAGCTCGGCTTCGTGCAGCTCACCAAGGTCCATGGCGGATTCATCGCCGGCCAGCGGCGTCATGCGCTTGACATCCCGAATGCGCCGCGCGCACTGCCGCTGATCTGCTACGAGGCGATTTTCCCTGGTGACATTGACATTCACGACGACCGGCCAAGCTGGATCATCAACGTCACCAATGACGGGTGGTTTGGAATCTCGACCGGCCCCTACCAGCATCTGCAGCAGGCGCGGCTGCGCGCGATCGAGGAGGGCCTGCCCGTTGTTCGCGCAGCGAACACCGGCATCTCCGCGGTCATCGATCCGGCGGGACGGATTGTCGCAGAACTCGGCCTCGGCATCGAAGGCGTGCTCGATGCCAGGTTGCCGGCTGCCATCCCGCCGACGCTATATGCACGTTTCAATGACATCCCGGCGGCGATCATTCTGTTCGTCGCCTTGTTGCTTGTGGTCGGACGGCGTGTTGCCCGGCGCAATTCTTGACGCCTGCGCGCCCTCGATGGTTGCCCGCGCAAGGAAAAATTCCGCTGGTGTGATTCCACCAGTTGACAGAACGACCGCGTCATTCGCATTCTACAATTCCAAGCCGAACTGAAATCCTGCCAGCACAGTAGCTCAAATTGTCCGCATTCGTCCTCGATCCTCCCGCAGGATTTTGACGATACCGGCGCCTGGGGCATACTCCATACCCGTTTTGCCTCATTCGCCGGGCGCGTAGTCCTTCCAGGAGAGTCCGAAGATGTCTACCAAAGCGCCCAATCCTGTTGACAAATATGTCGGCAGCCGTGTCCGCATGCGGCGGATCATGTTGGGCATGAGCCAGGAAAAGCTGGGAGAAAAGCTTGGCCTCACCTTCCAGCAGATTCAGAAATACGAGAAGGGCACCAACCGCGTCGGCGCCAGCCGGCTGCAGCAGATTTCCGAGATCCTGCAGGTGCCGGTCTCGTTCCTGTTCGACGGCGGACCGAGCGGCTCGACAACCGCAGAAGGCTTCAGCGAAGGCGCCTCGCCCAGTTACGTTTCCGATTTTCTCGCAACCTCGGAAGGGTTGGCGCTGACGCGCGCCTTCACGCGCATCGCCGACGCCAAACTCCGCCGCAGCATCGTCGAACTGGTCGAGCAGATCGCCGCCCGCGAAGGCCCCGACAAGCGCTGATCGGCGTCGTCATTCCTGCGACATGGCGATTGACGCACCCGCCGGTGCGGGCGCATGACGTTGGTTCAATCGTTCTGAGATCATGATCCGATTAGACGGAATCGGATCATGATCTCACCTCTTTGTTTGAGCATGATCTCCGCGCAAACGCTTCGCGTTTGTCGCGAGGGAAAACCGGTTTCCACTTTTCCGGATCATGCTCCAGATGCCGGCGCACCAATGACAACGACATCCTTTAATTCTGCGGAGATTCTCGACGGCATCCGCCGCTGGGTGGAGATCGAGACACCGACAGAAGCGCCCGAACAGGTCAACAAGCTCGCCGATCTCGTCGCCGAAGGCTATCGCAGCCTGCCGGCCACCCTGGAGCGGATCGCCAGCCAGAACGGATGCGGCGATCATCTCGTCGCGCGGTCGGCCTGGGGCCAGGACGCACCGGGAATCCTGGTGCTGAGCCATCTCGACACCGTGCACCCCCTCGGATTCATCCAACGCCTGCCATTCAGTATCGACGGCGACAGCGCCTTCGGTCCCGGCATCTACGACATGAAGGGCGGCGCCTATCTCGCCTACCACGCCTTCAGGGAAATTTGCGCCAATGGCGCGCGGGCGCCGCTCGGCGTGACCCAGCTCTACGTTTCCGATGAGGAGATCGGCAGCCCGACCTCGCGGGCGCTGATCGAAGCCGAGGGCCGCAAAGCCAAATATGTGCTGGTGACCGAGCCGGCGCGCGACGGCGGCAAAATCGTCACCGGGCGCAAGGGCGTCGCCCGCTTCGAGATCTACATCAAAGGCGTGCCCTCGCATGCCGGCACGCGGCCCGAGGACGGCCGCAGCGCGATCCGCGAGCTCGGCAACATCATCCAGACGCTGGAAGCAATGAACGATCTGGCGCGCGGCGTCACCGTCAATGTCGGCGTGGTCAAAGGCGGAACCAAGCCGAACGTGATCGCGGAAGAGGCCTATGCCGAGGTCGACATGCGCGTGCCGACCACCGCCGACGCCGAAGAGCTGGTACCGAAAATACTCAATCTGAAATCGCGGACCGACGGCGTCAGCGTGCGTGTGGTCGGCGAATTGAACCGGCCGCCTTATGAGAAGACCAACGCCGGCGCGGCGCTCTACGAACACGCCAAGGGGCTAGCAACCGAGATCGGCTTCGACCTCGTGGACACCTCGACCGGCGGCGGCTCCGATGGCAATTTCACGGCGCTGCATACGGCGACGCTCGACGGTCTCGGCGTCGACGGCAAGGGCGCACATACCCATTATGAGCAGATGTATATCTCGTCGATCGAGCCGCGCGCGCGGTTGCTCCATCGGCTGTATCAGACGCTGCGATGATGACGCCTTCCCGCGATCAGGAGCGCGACGCCCATGCGCATGGCTCATTCTTCGGACGGCGCAAGGGCCACAAGCTGCGCGCGCATCAGGCCGACCTGATCGAGCATCTGCTACCGCATCTCGCGCTCGACACCGCAAGCCCCGCGCCGGCCAGCCTCATCGAACTGTTCGATGACAACATTGAGGATGTCAGGCTCGAGATCGGGTTTGGCGGCGGCGAGCATCTCGCCGCCGAGGCCCGCGCCTTTCCGAATATCGGCTTCATCGGCTGCGAGCCCTATGTCAACGGGATGGCCAAGATCCTGACCCAGATCGAGGCACACAATATCAGCAACATCCGCCTGTTCGCAGGCGACGCCGCCGAGCTGCTCGCCTGGGCGCCGTCGCAATCGATGCGGCGCATCGACCTGATCCATCCCGATCCCTGGCCGAAGCGACGGCACTGGAAGCGCCGCTTTGTCCAAGATGCCACCGTTGCCGCAATGGCGCGCATTCTCAAAGCGGGTGGCGAATTCCGCTTCGTCAGCGACATCGACGATTACTGCGCCTGGACTCTATGGCACCTGATGCGCTCGTCCGATTTCACCTGGCTGGCCGAGCGCGCCTCCGACTGGCAGGCTCCCTGGCCCGACTACACGATGACGCGCTACGGCGCCAAAGCCGAGCGCGAGGGACGCAGGGCGACGTATCTGCGGTTTCGCAGAATTTGACGCTTGTCATTCCGGGGCGCGCGTAGCGCGAGCCCGGAATCCATCGGGCCACACACACGCGGCGAAATGGATTCCGGGCTCACGCTACGCGTGCCCCGGAATGACGGCGTGGTTTGCACCTGGCATTCAAATCTGAGCGTCCGTCATTGCGAGCGCAGCGAAGCCACGGCACCACAAGCGCAATGACGATGAGAGAGAGACTACCGCGTCTTCCAGAAGTCCACGACGCGCTGGGCGGTGGAAGGCATCAGGCGCGTGAAGTTCAGCCGCGCGTTCTCGATGTCGGCGGGTGACGGCACGCGGTTGGGGCCGAGCCGAAGCAGGATCAGCGCGCGTACGGTGGCCCATTCGAGGCCGATGGTCTTGCCGGCGATCAGAATGGGATCGTAGCGCTCGCCGGTGATCAGGCGATCGAGCGTCGCGATCTTGACACCGGTCATCGCGGCCAGCGCGCACACCGATTCCTCGTATTTGAACGACTTGGCGAAATCGAGCAGCGCGATTTCGTTCAATTGATTGGCGTGATGCAACGCGAGGATCGTGCGCTGGGCCGGCGCGAAATCGCGCGCGCTGTCGACCTTCTCTCCCATGCCGTTGATCTCGCGGATCGCCTGCTTGATCGCGGCCTGCCGCTCCGGCTTGACCACGTCGAACAGGCGGCGGCGGACGATCTCGACGGAGCCTGCCACCAGCGTCTTCAACTGTTCGGGCGACAGATCCGCGCGCTGACCGACGGCGAGCGTCAGCACGCTGTCCTGGCTGGCGCGCCGAATCAGCGTCGAATAGCCGCTCGTCGAGAATTCGGCACCGGCATTGCCGGCTGCGCGCCTGACTACGTCGCGATCGCCGCGGCGGACGATGACGTCGGTCAGATCGGCCGAGAGCTTCGGCCGTTCCGCCATCGCAAGCAGATGTTCCTGCCCCTTCGCGCGCGCGATTTCGACCAGGACTTGCTCGTCGATGACAGGAGACCGGCGCAGCAGCGGCCCCGCGACCGCGATCTCGTCCTCGCGCGCAAGCTGCCCGATCAGGCTACGCGGCGCATTCGATAGCAGCGACAGGCGTTCGGCGAGCTCCGCCCGCGCAGCACGCTCGGCGTGGGGGACCAGGCTCGTCAGGACGCCGTCGAACAGATCGACATGGTCGGTACTGAAACTGGCCGCCCCCTGCAGGAACAATTCGCCGATCCGGCGCGCGGCCTCGGCGCGGCGCCCGGGGTCACCGATACGGACGATCTCGTCGAGTTCAGGGATCAGCGCAGTCGCTGTCGTCGTCATAAGCCTACCCAAACCGGCCCGCAGTGCCGGTTTTTGCGGCGCAATCTAGGTGGCGTTCGTGAACGAAGCGTTAGACATTCGCACCCAACTTTCCGATAGCGCAAATTTGCTCGGCCGTGGCCTCCGCCCCTTGCCGGACCAGGGAAAAAGCGCTATATCGGCCGCGACTTAAAGTTCTCATACGATCCGTATTGAGAGTGGGCCCCTCCGGACCCGCTCTTTTTTATTACCCGAACGAACCGGGCCGAGCCTGGTCCGGTTTGGGTAGTACAACCAGAGCATGAACCCGAACAGCGGAAGCCTGTTGTCCGCAAGGATCATGCTCAAACACGAGAAATAAGATCATGGCCCGATCAGCGTGATCGTATCATGATCGAACGCCGGTCTAGGGCCGGCTAACCCACAGAACCGACAGCTCAAGACGTATCTTTGACCCTGGATATGACCGATCCAACCGCTGGTTCCGTCAATGCCGAATTGCTCGCCGAGCCGCGGCTCGTCGTCGAGCCCGGCGCTGCGGCCCGCGTGTCGGCAGTCGCCACCCCGGTCCTGCAGGGACTGGGCTACCGTCTGGTGCGGATCAAGATCACCGGCGAGGCCGGCTGCACCGTCCAGATCATGGCGGAACGGCCGGACGGCTCGATGCAGATCGAGGATTGCGAGGCGATCTCGCGCGCGCTGTCACCGGTGCTCGACATCGCCGATCCCATCGACCGGGCCTATCGGCTGGAAATCTCGTCGCCGGGCATCGACCGGCCGCTGGTGCGACGTTCGGACTTCGAGCGCTATGCCGGCCACCTCGTCAAGATCGAGATGGCGGTGGCGCATCAGGGCCGCAAGCGGTTCCGCGGCACCCTGAACGGTGTCGAGGGTAACGCGGCGCGCCTACATCGGGATGACACACGCGAGGGTGAAGATGCGGACGTCTTGCTGGCGATGGAAGACATCGCCGAAGCAAGGCTGGTGCTGACCGACGAGCTGATCGCCGAATCGATGCGGCGCGGCAAGGCTCAGGAGCGCGAGCTGCGCCGCGAATTGGGGCTGGCCTCGCCACAACCCGCGCATGCGAAGGCGCAGCGCGAGCATGCGAAGAACAGCGATCCGAGCAAGAGCCATAAGCCGAAGCAAGGGACCGGCAAGAAACCGGCTCCGAAGAACACGAAACAACACCGCCTCGCCGCCGAACGGCTGCGCCGGGGCGAGACCGAGCCTGACGAAGGAGACTAGCCATGGCAGTCAGCGCCAATCGACTTGAACTGCTGCAGATCGCCGACGCCGTCGCGCGCGAAAAATCGATCGATCGCGGCATCGTGATTGCCGCGATGGAGGACGCCATTGCGAAAGCGGCGCGCGCCCGATACGGCAGCGAGACCGACGTCCACGCCGAGATCGACCCCAAGAAGGGCGAGCTCCGCCTGTCGCGCCACATGCTGGTGGTCGACGTGGTCGAGAATGCTTCCAACCAGATTTCGCTGGCCGATGCCCAGCGCGCCAATCCCGGCGCCCGTGTCGGCGACACCATCGCCGACACGCTGCCGCCGCTCGAATACGGCCGCATCGCCGCGCAATCGGCCAAACAGGTGATCGTGCAAAAGGTGCGCGAGGCCGAGCGCGACCGGCAATACCAGGAGTTCAAGGACCGCATCGGCGACATCGTCAACGGCGTCGTCAAGCGCGTCGAATATGGCAGCGTGATCGTCGACCTCGGACGTGGCGAGGCCATCATCCGCCGCGACGAGATGCTGCCGCGCGAGGTGTTCCGCAACGGCGACCGCGTCCGCGCCTATATCTTCGACGTCCGCCGCGAGACGCGGGGCCCGCAGATCTTCCTGTCGCGCACCCATCCGCAATTCATGGCGAAGCTGTTCGCGCAGGAAGTGCCGGAGATCTATGACGGTATCGTCGAGATCAAGGCAGTGGCCCGCGATCCCGGCTCGCGCGCCAAGATCGGCGTGATCTCGCGGGATTCGTCCGTCGATCCGGTCGGCGCCTGCGTCGGCATGCGCGGCTCGCGCGTGCAGGCCGTGGTCAACGAATTGCAGGGCGAGAAGATCGACATCATCCCGTGGTCGCCCGACATCGCGACCTTCGTCGTCAACGCGCTGGCGCCGGCCGAAGTTGCCAAGGTCGTGATCGACGAGGACCGCGAGCGCATCGAGGTCGTGGTGCCCGACACCAACAACCAGCTTTCGCTGGCGATCGGCCGCCGCGGCCAGAACGTCCGCCTCGCCTCGCAGCTCACCGGCTGGGATATCGACATCCTGACCGAGCAGGAAGAGTCCGAGCGCCGTCAGGCCGACTTCGAGAATTCGACCCGCGTCTTCATGGAGGCGCTCAATGTCGACGAAGTCGTCGGCCAGCTCCTGGCGTCGGAAGGCTTCACCTCGGTCGAGGAACTGGCGCTGGTGGATGTGAAGGAACTCGCCGGCATCGAAGGCTTCGACGAGGAAACCGCAACGGAGCTGCAGAACCGCGCCAAGGAATATCTGGAGCAGCTCGAGGCCGAGCTGGAAGCCAAGCGCAAGGAACTCGGCGTCGAGGATGCCGTGAAGACCGTCCCGGGCATAACCGCGAAGATGCTGGTCAAGCTCGGCGAGAACGACATCAAGACCGTCGAGGATCTCGCCGGCTGCGCCACCGACGATCTGGTCGGCTGGACCGAGCGCAAGGACGGTGGCGAGCAGACCAAGCATACCGGGTTCCTCGACGGGATCGATATCTCCCGCGAGGACGCCGAGGCGATGATCATGCAGGCCCGCGTAAAGGCCGGCTGGATCACCGAGGCTGATCTCGCCAAGCAGAATGCCGAGGCGGAAGCCGCCGAAGAACCGACGGCCTAAGGAGATGGCCCGCGCATGCTCGCAATGGCTGACCCCGATCTGGATCATGGGCCGCGGACCGAAAAGTCCGCGACCATGCGGATGTGCGCGGTCAGCCGCGAGGTGCGCCCGATCGACCAGCTGATCCGCTTCGTCGTCGCCCCCACCGGCGAGGTGATCGCCGATGTGAAACGCAAGCTGCCGGGGCGCGGCCTCTGGCTTTCAGCCTCGCGCCGCACGGTTGCGGAAGCGGTCCGGCGTCACCAGTTTAGCCGGGGATTCAAGCGCGACGTCCGCGTCGCGGCAACTCTGCCCGATGATACCGAAGTGCTGCTGGTTCGCAGTAGCCTCGAGGCGCTGGCCATGGCCGCCAAGGCCGGCCGGGTCGTTTCCGGCTTCGGCAAGGTGGAGGACGCGTTGTCGCAGCGGGAAAGACCCCTAAGCCTGATCCATGCTTCCGATGCGGCCCCCGACGGAGTCCGCAAATTGGACGCGATCCTGCGGCAAAGGGGCGGAAAAGACGAAGATTCGTTGAAAATATCTGTCGTCACCGCGCTGACATCGGCAGAATTGGATTTGGCACTGGGCCGGTCAAATGTGATACATGCTGCCCTGCTCGCGGGCCCGGCGAGCAAGACGTTCCTGTCGCGCTGCCAGCTTCTGGTCCGATACCGGATGGCCGACGACGACAAGACCGCCGATGCGGCCAGAAATTCTAGCTAGAGCATGATCGGGAAGAGGGGAAACCGGCTTTCCGAAAAGATCATGTTCAAACAACAAGATGGAGCGGGATGACGGGTCCGAGGACAGTCATTTCGGTCTTTTGGAACTGCGACGACGACGCGTGCGAAACGGCACAACGCTAACGAGATTAGGACTGCTGAATGGTTGATACCAAAACCCCTGGCGACAAGACTTTGAGTGTCCCGAGCAAGACCTTGACGCTGAAGCCACGCGTCGAGACGAGCACCGTGCGCCAGAGCTTCAGCCATGGCCGCAGCAAGCAGGTTGTGGTCGAAAAGCGCGGCAAGCGCCGCGTCGGTGGTGACGGCCCCGGAACCGAGCCGCACGCGCCCGAACCGGTGGCGGCCAAGCCCGCGCCGGCGCCCGCCAGGCCGCTCGGTCGTCCCGGCGGGTCTTCCCCATCGCAGCGCAACGCCGGCGGATCGGGCGTGGTGCTGCGCAGCCTGACCGAGGACGAGCGCTCGGCCCGCGCCAGCGCACTCGCCGACGCCCGGCAGCGTGAGGTCGAAGAGCGCCGGCAGGCCGAAGAGGAAGCCAAGCGCCGCGCCAGCCGCGAAATCGCCGAGCGCGCCGAGCGTGAAGCCGCCGAAGCCCGTCGGCTGGCCGAAGAGGAACGTCATCGCCAGGAAGAGGAAGCCAAGCGCAAGGCCGAGATCGAGGCCAAGCGGCGCTTTGGCGAGGGCGAAGCGAAGCCAGCCGCAGCAGCCAAGCCAGCGGCCGCAGCAGCCCCTGCACCGGCGCCGGCGGCTCCAGCCCGTACCCCATCGACCCCGGGACGCCCATCTGCGACCCCGGGACGCACGTCGGCGACCCCGGCACGCACACCAGCATCGGCTCCAGCGACGAAGGCGCCGGGCGTCGCCGCAGAGCCCGATGAAGACGAGGGTCCGCGCCAGGTTCGCCGTGGCCCGGGTGGTGCGATGCGCCCCGTGGCTGCTCCGAAGACCACGCACAAGCCAGGCCCCCAGAAGCAGCGCGGCCGCTTGACGGTTGTCACCGCGCTCGATGCCGACGATGTGCGCGAGCGTTCGATCGCATCATTCCGCCGGCGTACCCAGCGCCTGAAGGGCCATGCGTCGAATGAACCGAAGGAAAAGCTGATCCGCGAAGTCACGATCCCGGAAGCCATCACCATCCAGGAACTCGCCAACCGCATGTCCGAGCGCGCGGTTGACGTCATCCGGTTGTTGATGAAGCAGGGCACGATGTACAAGATCACCGACGTGATCGATGCCGACACCGCGCAACTGATCGCCGAGGAACTAGGGCACACGGTGAAGCGCGTGGCCGCCTCCGACGTCGAGGAAGGCCTGTTCGACGTCGTCGACGACTCCACCGACACCGAGCCGCGTTCGCCCGTCGTCACGGTCATGGGCCATGTCGACCACGGCAAGACTTCGCTGCTCGACGCACTTCGTCATGCCAACGTGGTCTCCGGCGAAGCCGGCGGCATCACGCAGCATATCGGCGCCTACCAGGTGTTGTCGCCGGAAAGCGGCACGAAGATCACCTTCATCGACACGCCCGGTCACGCCGCGTTCACCGCGATGCGCGCGCGCGGCGCCAAGGTCACCGACATCGTGGTGCTGGTGGTCGCAGCCGATGACGGCGTGATGCCGCAGACGGTCGAAGCGATCAATCACGCCAAGGCCGCCAGGGTTCCGATCATCGTCGCGATCAACAAGATCGACAAGCCGGACGCGCGGCCCGAGCGCGTGCGCACGGAACTGCTGCAGCACGAGGTGCAGGTCGAATCGCTCGGCGGCGAAGTCGTCGATGTCGAGGTCTCGGCCAAGAACAAGACCAATCTCGACCGGCTGCTCGAGATGATCGCATTGCAGGCCGAACTTCTCGACCTCAAGACCAACTCGCAGCGTCCGGCCGAAGGCACAGTGATCGAGGCCAAGCTCGACCGCGGCCGTGGTCCGGTCGCAACCGTGCTGGTGCAGCGCGGCACGCTCAGGGTCGGCGACATCATCGTCGCCGGCGCCGAGATGGGCCGCGTCCGCGCGCTGATCTCGGACCAGGGCGAGAATCTCGACGAAGCCGGTCCGTCCGTGCCGGTCGAAGTGCTCGGTTTCAACGGTCCGCCGGAAGCCGGCGATCGGCTTGCGGTGGTGGAGAACGAAGCTCGCGCCCGCCAGGTCACGAGCTATCGCGCGCACCAGAAGCGCGAGAACGCCGCCGCCTCGATCTCGGGCATGCGCGGCTCGCTCGAGCAGATGATGTCGCAGCTCAAGACCGCGGGCCGCAAGGAATTCCCGCTGATCGTGAAGGCCGACGTGCAGGGCTCGCTCGAAGCGATCCTGGGCTCGCTGGAAAAGCTCGGCACCGAGGAAGTCGCCGCCCGCATCCTGCATGCCGGCGTCGGCGGCATCTCGGAATCGGACGTCACGCTGGCGGAAGGCTTCAACGCCGCGATCATCGGCTTCTCGGTGCGCGCCAACAAGGAGGCGGCCGCCGCCGCCAAGCGCAACGGCATCGAGATCCGCTACTACAACATCATCTACGATCTCGTGGATGACATCAAAAAGGCGATGTCCGGCCTGCTCGCGCCGACCCTGCGCGAGACCATGCTCGGCAACGCCCAGATCCTGGAGGTGTTCAACATCTCCAAGGTCGGCAAGGTCGCCGGCTGCCGCGTCACCGATGGTACGGTCGAACGCGGTGCCAATGTCCGCCTGATCCGCGACAACGTCGTCGTGCATGAAGGCAAGCTGTCGACGCTGAAGCGCTTCAAGGACGAAGTGAAGGAAGTCGTCGCCGGTCAGGAATGCGGCATGGCGTTCGAGAACTACGGCGACATGCGTGTCGGCGACGTGATCGAATGCTACCGTGTCGAAACGATCCAGCGCTCTCTGTAAGTCCAAGTCTTACGAAGCGCGGGAATTTCGAGCTGAACCGTCGTGCCCCGCGAAGGCGGGGCATCCAGTATCGCAATTGATTCTAGGCACAAAATACTGGATCACCCGCTTTCGCGGGTGATGGCGATAATTTGGGATTTTAGATAATGCCCCGTCATCAGAAGAAGAGTTCCGCCGCTGGCGGCTCGCAACGTCAGTTGCGCGTCGGCGAGACGGTACGCCATGCGGTTGCCGAGATTCTCTCGCACGGTGACGTCCACGATCCGGATCTTCAAGGCCACATCATCACCGTTCCCGAGGTGCGAATGTCGCCGGACCTGAAGCTCGCGACCATCTACGTGATGCCGCTCGGCGGACGCGACACCGAGACCGTGATTGCTGCGCTCGACCGCAACAAGAAATTTCTCCGCGGCGAGATCGCACACCGCGTTAACCTGAAATTTGCACCTGACATCCGCTTCCGCGTCGACGACCGATTCGACGAAGCGGAACGTATCGAGAAATTACTGAGAACACCTGCGGTGCAACGTGATCTTGCACCCGATTCGGACGACGAGTGAGATGACCGTGACGACCGCAAACCCCGTGATCGAATCGCAGGACGTCGATTCGCATGCGGATGAAGAAAAAATTTCGGCGCCCGCGCGCGGCAACGAGACGCGTCGCGTCAACAACGATCCGCGCCAGAAACAGAAGCAGCAGGGTAACCAGCCGCGGCGCGACAAGCGCGACGTCCATGGCTGGGTCGTGCTCGACAAGCCGATCGGCATGACGTCGACGCATGCCGTCGCGGTGCTGAAGCGCCTGTTCCAGGCCAAGCGCGCCGGACACGCCGGCACGCTCGATCCGCTCGCCTCGGGCGGGCTGCCGATTGCGCTCGGCGAAGCCACCAAGACGGTTCCGTTCGTCATGGAAGGCCGCAAGCGCTACCGCTTCACGGTGGCCTGGGGCGAGGAACGCGACACCGACGACATCGAGGGCCGCGTGGTCAGGACCAGCGAGCTCCGCCCCTCGGCCGGTTCGATCCAGGAACTGCTGCCGCGCTTCACCGGCGTGATCGAGCAGGTTCCCCCGCAATATTCCGCGATCAAGGTCCAGGGCGAGCGGGCCTATGACCTGGCGCGGGACGGCGAAACGGTCGAATTGCAGCCCCGGCCGGTCGAGATTCACGAATTAACCCTGGTGGAACATGGGGATGGGGGCCAGTCCGTGTTCGAGGCCGAGTGCGGCAAGGGAACCTATGTCCGCGCTTTGGCCCGGGATATGGGGCGGATTCTCGGCTGTTTCGGCCATATCTGCGCGCTCAGGCGGACCGTTGTCGGTCCGTTTACCGAACGGGACATGATTCCGCTGGAAGAATTGGAGGCTTTGTGCAATAGAGCCGCGTCTGGCGAGGGCAGCCTCGCCGACGCGCTTTTGCCCGTTGAGACCGCGCTGGACGACATCCCGGCACTGGCCGTCACACGGGCGGATGCGGCAAGGCTCCATCGGGGCCAAGCCGTTTTGTTGCGCGGACGGGATGCGCCCAATTGTAGCGGCACAGTCTATGTCACGGTGGCAGGCCGGCTTCTCGCGCTTGCCGAGATTGGCAATGGCGAAATCATCCCCAAGCGCGTGTTCAACCTGACCGGACTGACTGCCAGTTCGGCTCGCAACCATGGAAGTATTTGACGATGTCGATAACCGCCGAACGCAAAGCGGAAGTCATCAAGACGAATGCCCTCAAAGCCGGCGACACCGGCTCGCCCGAGGTTCAGGTCGCGATCCTGTCGGAACGCATCAGCAACCTTACCGAGCACTTCAAGACCCACGGCAAGGACAACCATTCACGCCGCGGCCTGTTGAAGCTCGTGTCGACGCGACGCTCGCTCCTCGACTACATCAAGAAAAAGGACGAGGCGCGTTACAAGGCATTGCTGGAAAAGCATAACATTCGTCGTTGATTTCAAGACTGCGCGCGCAACGTTAGCGCGCGTTTTCGCATGATCTTCCGAGAGACCGGAGTTTCAACCGTTCGGAGACGATCATGCACAAGAGCATGAACGTGACGACCGCATGTCGCACGCACTCATGTTCAAGCCTGGAGCATGACCCGGTTTTCCGGAAAGACCATGCTCAAACCTAAAGTGCCCAGCAGCAATCCGGCCGCTGGGCGGGGCAAGATGCCCATATGAACGAAAGGATGGACGCCATCCGGAACTTGAGAACCATGGCAGGATCGCCGGATACTGATCACGGCTTGCGATCAGTGTCCCGCCATCTTGCGCATGGTTTTTGCGTTTTGGAGGCCCGCTCTTTCGTGAAACCATGAAAGAAGACCAAAATGTTTACGACCCATTCCGTGGAGATTGACTGGGGCGGACGCCCCCTCAAGCTTGAGACCGGAAAGATCGCCCGACAGGCCGACGGCGCCGTGGTGGCGACCTATGGCGAGACCGTGGTGCTTGCCACCGTCGTCGCCGCCAAGACGCCCCGCGAAGGCGTCGACTTCCTGCCGCTGACGGTCGACTACCAGGAGAAGGCCTATGCCGCGGGCCGCATCCCCGGCGGCTACTTCAAACGCGAGGGCCGGCCGACCGAAAAGGAGACGCTGGTCTCCCGCCTGATCGACCGCCCGATCCGCCCGCTGTTCGTCGACGGCTGGCGCAACGAAACGCAAGTGATCATCACCACCCTGTCGCATGACATGGAGAACGATCCGGACATTCTGGCGATGGTTGCCGCTTCCGCGGCGCTGACGCTGTCCGGCGTGCCGTTCAAGGGCCCGATTGGAGCGGCCCGCGTCGGCTTCGCCAACGACGAATATGTGCTGAACCCGACGCTGGACGAGATGAACGAGACCCAGCTCGACCTCGTCGTCGCCGGCACCGCCGATGCCGTGCTGATGGTGGAATCGGAAGCCAAGGAGCTGAACGAAGACGTCATGCTCGGCGCCGTGATGTTCGGCCACCGGCACTTCCAGCCCGTCATCAACGCGATCATCGAGCTCGCCGAGAAGGCCGCGAAGGAGCCGCGCGAGATCACCGCGATCGACAACTCGGCGATCGAGAAGGACATGCTCGGCCTGATCGAGCAGGAACTCCGCACCGCCTATGCGATCCCGATCAAGCAGGAGCGCTATGCCGCAGTCGGCGCCGCCAAGGAAAAGGTGATAGCGCACTTCTTCCCGGAAGGGCAGGAGCCAAAATATGACAAGCTGCGCGTCGCCGACGTGTTCAAGGAGCTGGAAGCGAAGATCGTCCGCTGGAACATCCTCGACACCGGCAAGCGCATCGACGGCCGCGACGTCAAGACGGTGCGCAACATCGTCGCCGAAGTCGGCGTGCTGCCGCGCGCCCACGGCTCGGCGCTGTTCACCCGCGGCGAGACCCAGGCGATGGTCGTGACCACGCTCGGCACCGGCGAGGATGAGCAGTACATCGACGCGCTGTCCGGAACGTACAAGGAGACGTTCCTGCTGCACTACAACTTCCCGCCCTACTCGGTCGGCGAGACCGGCCGCCTGGGCGGCACCAAGCGTCGCGAGATCGGCCACGGCAAGCTCGCCTGGCGCGCGATCCATCCCGTGCTGCCGCCGCACCACGAATTCCCCTACACGGTGCGCGTGGTGTCTGAAATCACAGAGTCCAACGGCTCGTCGTCGATGGCCTCGGTCTGCGGCGCCTCGCTGGCGCTGATGGATGCCGGCGTGCCTCTGAAGCGGCCGACCGCCGGTATCGCGATGGGCTTGATCCTCGAAGATCAGCGCTTCGCGGTGCTCTCGGACATCCTCGGCGACGAGGACCATCTCGGCGACATGGATTTCAAGGTCGCCGGCACCGACCAGGGCATCACCTCGCTGCAGATGGATATCAAGATCGAGGGCATCACCGAGGAGATCATGCGCGTCGCGCTTGGCCAGGCCAAGGAAGGGCGCATCCACATCCTCGGCGAAATGGCGAAGGCCCTGACGGCGGCGCGCGCCGAGCTCGGCGAATACGCGCCGCGCATCGAGACCTTCAAGATCCCGACCGACAAGATCCGCGAAGTGATCGGTACCGGCGGCAAGGTGATCCGCGAGATCGTCGAGAAGACCGGCGCCAAGATCAACATCGAGGACGACGGCACCGTGAAGGTCGCCTCCAACGACGGCGAGGCGATGAAGGCTGCGATCAAGTGGATCAAGTCGATCACCTCCGAGCCGGAGATCGGCCAGATCTACGAGGGCACCGTGGTCAAGGTGATGGAGTTCGGCGCCTTCGTGAACTTCTTCGGCGCCAAGGACGGCCTCGTCCATATCAGCCAGCTCGCATCCAACCGCGTGCAGAAGACCTCCGACGTCGTCAAGGAAGGCGACAAGGTCAAGGTCAAGCTGCTCGGCTTCGACGACCGCGGCAAGACGCGGCTGTCGATGAAGGCGGTCGACCAGGAGACCGGCGAGGATCTGGAGGCCAAGCAGAAGCCCGACGCGTCGGCGCCGCGCGAGGCCGCCGGCGAGTGAGCGCCCGGACGACAATAGAATAACTAAAAAAGGGCGGCCTCAATGGCCGCCCTAAGTTTATGTGGGGCTTTGCAAATCAACCGTGGCCGATGGCCATGTGCGGTTTGGCCGCGATATCGTGATCGTACTTTGTCGGAACCGCTTCACGTCTTGCGCCTACAATAAGACAGCATGCTTTCCTTAAGCCCGGAGGTCACGATGTCATTCCTGTCCCGCCGCCGCCTGATGATGGCCGCAACCGGTCTCGTCGCCGCAGCCACTTCGCCGCGAATGGCGTTCGCGCAAGGCTCGGCCCAGCCGCCTGCCGGTCCGTTCAAGGTGGACCCGCTGCCATATCCCGCCAATGCGCTGGAGCCGCATATCGATGCGCTGACGATGCAGATCCATCATGACAAGCATCACCAGGCCTATGTGAACAACGTCAACGCGATCGCCAAAGATCATCCGCAGATCGCCGAAAAGCCGGTCGCGGATGTGCTCGCCAATCTGAACAACGTGCCGGAAGCCGTCCGTACCGGCGTCCGCAACAACCTCGGCGGCCACGCCAACCACACCATGTTCTGGCAGATCATGGGACCGAATGGCGGCAAGCCGGAAGGCGAAGTGCTCGCCGCGATCGACCGCGACCTCGGCGGCATGGAGAAACTGCGGACCGACTTCAACGCGGCCGGCGGACGCGTATTCGGTTCGGGCTGGGTGTTCGTCACGGTGACCAAGGACGGCAAGCTCGCGCTCGAGACCCGCCCGAACCAGGACAGCCCGCTGATGGACGGCAAACGCACGCTGTTCGGCAACGACGTCTGGGAGCACGCCTATTATCTGCATTACCAGAATCGCCGCCCTGACTATCTGCAGGCCTGGTGGAACACGGTGAACTGGAAGGCGGTCGGCGACCGCTACGCGGCCGCAAAGGCAGGCACGCTCGGCGTGTAGTCCACACGCGACAGCAGTATCACACGGCCGGGGGCGCGATATCGTCTCCGGCCGCTTCGCTGCACCGCCGAACTTCATGAGCAAGCTTCCCTTCACGGCGCCCCAGAATTGGCCGTTGCCAATGCAAGCGTTCGGAGCGATGAACGCGTCTTCGCCCGTGAAAGGTTCAGCATCATGATCCAGCTCTATTGGTCGCCTCGTTCGCGCTCGTTCACCTGCCTGTGGTTGATGGAAGAATCCGGACTGCCGTATGAGCGCGTGCTGACGGACATTTCGACAGGCGCACAGAAGGCGCCGGAGTTCCTGAAGATCAATCCGATGGGCAAGGTTCCGGCGCTGAAGGACGGCGACGTCGCACTCGGCGAGGCGGCTGCGATCTGCGCGTATATTGGAGATCGCTATACTGAAACGAAGTTGGCGCCGCCGATCATTGATCCGAAGCGGGCAAGATTTCTGCAGTGGCTGTTCTTCGCGCCGAGCTGCATCGAGCCGGCGCTGATCCAGATCTTCACCAAGCTCGAGGTGCCCACCAGCACCGCCGCATGGGGCAGCGCGACACAGGTGTTCGACGTGCTCGACACCGAACTGCAGAAGGGACCGTGGATCCTCGGCGAGGATTTTTCCGCCGCCGACATCGTGGTCGGCTCGGGCCTGAATTATGCGGTGCGGCTGTTCAAGATGGTGCCGTCACGGCCGTCCTTCGAGGACTATATCGCGCGCTGCGCCGCGCGCCCGGCGTTCCAGCGCGCGGAGAAGATTGCCGCAGGTTAATACTTGTAGGCTGGGCAAAGCGCAGCGTGCCCACCATCCGCATTCCGCTCGTGACGGTGGGCACGCTGTGCTTTGCCCACCCTACGATTTCGAGCTACTCCGCCTTCAGGTCTTCCGGGCGCGGCATCGAGATCACGTTGTAGCCGGAATCGACGTAGTGGACTTCACCGGTGACGCCACCGGAGAGATCGGACAGCAGATAGAGTGCGGACCCGCCGAGCTCATCGAGCGTCACGCCGCGGCCGAGCGGTGAATGCTTCTGCTGAAACGCGAACATCGCGCGTGCATCGCCGATGCCCGAACCGGCAAGCGTGCGCACCGGACCCGCTGAAATCGCGTTGATGCGGATGGCGCGCGGGCCGAAATCGGCGGCGAGATAGCGCACGGAGGCTTCCAGCGCCGCCTTCGCAACCCCCATCACGTTGTAATTGGGCATCACGCGCATCGATCCGCCGAACGTCAGTGTGATCATGGCGCCGCCGGTTTCCGGCATCAGCTCGGCTGCGCGCTTGGCGAGCTCGGTGAAGGAGAAGCAGGAGATCAGCATGGTGCGCGAGAAATTCTCGCGCGTGGTGTCCGCATAGCGGCCCTTCAGCTCGTTCTTGTCGGAGAAGGCGACAGCATGGACGAGAAAATCGAGCTGACCCCATTTCTCGCGCAAGGCTGCGAACACCGCATCGACGCTGGCGAGATCCTCGACATCGCAGGGCAGCACGGTGTCGACGCCGAGCGACTGCGCCAGCGGCTTGACGCGCTTGCCGAGCGCCTCGCCCTGATAGGTGAAGGCGAGCTCGGCGCCCTGCGCATGGAGCGTCCTGGCGATGCCCCATGCGATCGAGTGATCATTGGCAACGCCCATGATCAGTCCGCGCTTGCCTTTCATCAGGTCCTGCATTGCCCGTCCGCTCCATTTATTCGCGATGTCATCACCCGCGAAAGCGGGTGATCCAGTATTCCAGAGGCGCTAGCAATCAGTCTGAAAGGCCGCGGCATACTGGATGCCCCGCCTTCGCGGGGCATGACGGATAAATAGATTACGCATCCAGCCGCTTGAACACCAGCGTCGCGTTGGTGCCGCCGAAGCCGAAGGAATTCGACAACACGGTGCCGAGCTTCGCATGATCGATGCGCTTGCGCACGATCGGCATGTCGGCGAAGACGGGATCGAGCTCGGTGATATGCGCGCTCTCGCAGATGAAGCCGTTGTTCATCATCAAGAGCGAATAGATCGCCTCCTGCACGCCGGTGGCGCCAAGCGAGTGGCCGGTCAGCGCCTTGGTCGCCGAGATCGGCGGACATTTCTCTCCGGTGCCGAACACTTTGCGGATCGCCTCGATCTCCGGCGGATCGCCGGCCGGCGTCGAGGTCGCGTGCGGATTGATGTAGTCGACCGGCGTCGTCACCGTCGACAGCGCCATGCGCATGCAGCGCTCGGCGCCTTCACCGGAGGGCGCCACCATGTCGTAGCCGTCGGAGGTGGCGCCATAGCCGACGATCTCGGCATAGATTCGCGCGCCGCGCGCCTTGGCATGTTCAAGCTCTTCCAGCACCACGACGCCGGCGCCGCCGGCGATGACGAAACCGTCGCGGTTGATGTCGTAGGGGCGCGAGGCGGTGGCCGGCGTGTCGTTATATTTCGACGACATGGCGCCCATGGCGTCGAACAGCACCGACAGCGTCCAGTCCAGCTCTTCGCAGCCGCCGGCGAAGATCATGTCCTGCTTGCCCATCTGGATGATCTCGGAGGCATTGCCGATGCAATGGTTCGACGTCGCGCAGGCCGAGGAGATCGAATAGTTCACGCCCTTGATCTTGAACCAGGTCGCAAGCGTCGCGGAAGCGGTCGACGACATGCCCTTGGGAACGGCGAACGGACCGACCCGCTTCGGGCCCTTGGTGCGCGCGATGTCGGCGGCCTCCACCAGCGTGCGCGTCGACGGGCCGCCCGAACCCATGATGATTCCGGTGCGCTCGTTGGAGACTTCGTCCGCCTCGAGCCCGGCATCGCGGATCGCCTGCTCCATCGCCACGTGATTCCATGCCGCACCATCGGCCAGAAACCGCATCGCGCGGCGATCGATCACCTCGGCCGGCTTGAGCGTCGGCGCGCCTTGCACCTGCGAACGGAAGCCGAGCTCGGCATATTTCTCCGCGCGGGTAATCCCGGACTTCGCCTCGTGAAGGCTCGCAAGCACTTCCTGGGTGTTGTTTCCGATGGACGAGACAATGCCCATCCCGGTGATGACAACCCGCCTCATGATCGCCTCGCCCTGCCGTTAGTTTTCTGTGCGATGGTTTCGGTCACGCCGGGGCCGTGCCCTGCTTGAACAGCCCAACCTTCAAATCCTTCGCGCGATAAATAATCTCGCCGTCCATGGAAAGCCAGCCATCGGCAATGCCGAGCACCAGCTTCGAGCGCATCACGCGCTTAATATCTACGTTGTACACAACCTTGCGCACATTCGGCAGAACCTGACCGGCGAGCTTCAGCTCGCCAAGCCCGAGCGCCCGCCCGCGTCCCTCGCCGCCGATCCAGCCGAGGTAAAAGCCAACCATCTGCCACATCGCATCCAGGCCGAGGCAGCCGGGCATGACGGGATCGTTCTTGAAGTGGCAGCCGAAGAACCAGAGATCCGGCTTCACATCGAGCTCGGCGCGCACCAATCCCTTGCCGAACTCGCCACCGGTCTCGGAGATATCGCTGATGCGGTCGAACATCAGCATCGGCGGCAACGGCAACTGGGCATTACCGGGACCGAACATCTCGCCCCTGCCGCACGCCAGCAAATCCTCGTACTCGTAACCGCTGCGCCGCTCCAGCATCCTCTTTCCACTCTCCTCAATGTCCCGGTGAAGCGCTCTCGAACGAACCGGACCGTTTCCCCGGCGGGACAAGATTTCCCGCAACGCGGCGCTACCTTGGGCGCGAACGGCGTCTCTACCGAATTCGCATATGTGGTCCGCGCGCTCTGTAACATAGGCATGAAGGTGCGGCAAAGTGCCGGAATGGGTTAAATTGCTGCATCCCCAGAGGGTTCCGGTCGGGCCGCCTGCGTCGGCCCTAGTTGCGAGGAACTTGCATCTGAAGGATTTCCTTCTTATAGTGTTTGGAATATTGCCCGAGTTAGGTGTCTAGAGTGCATATGAGCGACGAAGTTCCGCATGTGAGCGATGACGCTGGTCAGATCGCCCGCAGCCCCGGTCATCAGCCGGCGCTGACCGGTTGTCCATGGCATGACGTCAATGAAATGCTGCAGGCGGCAGGCCTTCGGCCGACCCGTCAGCGCATGGCGCTGGGCTGGCTCCTGTTCGGCAAGGGCGCCCGCCATCTGACCGCAGAAATGCTTTACGAGGAGGCGACGCTCGCGAAGGTTCCGGTGTCGCTGGCCACCGTCTACAACACGCTGAACCAGCTCACCGATGCCGGCCTGCTGCGTCAGGTCAGCGTCGACGGCACCAAGACCTATTTCGACACCAACGTCACCGCGCACCACCATTTCTATCTCGAGAACAACCACGAGCTGGTCGACATTCCCGACCCGCATCTGGTGCTCTCCAAGATGCCGGATATCCCGGAAGGCTACGAGATCGCGCGCATCGACATGGTGGTGCGGCTGCGCAAGAAGCGCTGAGCTTCGGTACCTCAACACAAGCGGAAATTCCGTAGGGTGGGCAAAGGCGCGTTTGCGCCGTGCCCGCCGTTAACGTCTGTGCTCTCGATGGTGGGCGCGCTTCGCTTTGCCCACCCTACAGCATCATCGCCGGAATTCGGCTAATCCACCTTCTCGTCGGCGTAGACGCCCCACAGGCGCTGCTGCTCGATCCAGCCATCGAAGCCGTTGCCGGTGACGCGGCACCAGCTATTGGCGCATTTCCTCACCTGCGCGATGACGCCGGCCTGCAGCCGCGCCGCCACCGCACTCTTCGCGTCCGGGCGATCGTAGAGCGAGGCCAGATCGTCCTTGTGCTTCATCGTGACGACCGCGGTGCGGCGACCCGATAGCAGCGAATGATAGACCCAGCCTTCGGCGCCTTCGGAATCGCGCACCCGGCGCCAGTTCTCGAACTCGGCGGTGATTTCGACCGGCAGGCCGGAGCGGGTGTAGACCCAGGCGACGTCATTGTCCTTGGTCGGGCCGGCGCGGACGTTCACATGATCGGACTTGAGGCTGACGTAACGGGGTATCGGCAGGCCGCTGGTGGTCGGGCTTGCATCCTTGGCCGAATGTCCTGGGGATACCGAGGTGCCGAGCATGCACCCGACCAGCATCGCCAACCAACTCAACCGCCCCAACGCCATCAACTCGTCTCCTGCCGAGAACGCCAACTCAAATTCTGCGAGTTGAACCCGTGAACGCCCAGAACCCCAGACCCTTGCGCCGCGCGTCAATGCCCCGGCCCGTCTTGCCGAGGGGTTCTTGTGTTGGCCCGGTCTTCTGCTAGAGAGGACGGAACGTTTAGAACCAGAACGCCCGACTTTTCCTTGGAAACCCGAGGCAAGCATCGGGGAACCCAGGGAAACGTGAAGGAAACGCCGGGACCGCGCAGCAACCGCAGTTTCGAACAACCGGGTTAATGAGGCCTGAACGGCGAAGCCTTTGACGGGCCGAAGCCTCATGAGAGCAGGACATGTCGGTTAAGAAGAAGCCTCTCGTCGTCGTCACCCGCAAGCTGCCGGATTCGATCGAGACCCGGATGCGCGAATTGTTCGACGCCAGGCTCAATCTCGACGACACGCCGATGACATCGGAGCAGCTCGCAGAAGCCGTGCGCACCGCTGACGTGCTGGTGCCGACCGTCACCGACCTGATCCGCGAGGACGTCCTCAATCAGCCCGAGTCCAAGGTCCGGCTGATCGCCAATTTCGGCAACGGCGTCGACAATATCGACGTCGCGGCGGCGCATGCGCGCGGCATCACCGTGACCAACACGCCGAAGGTGCTGACCGAAGATACCGCCGACATGACCATGGCGCTGATCCTCGCGGTGCCGCGACGGATGATCGAAGGCGCCTCGATCCTGACCGAGGGCAAGCACTGGCCGGGCTGGTCGCCGACCTGGATGCTCGGCCATCGCATCGGAGGAAAAAGGCTCGGCATCATCGGCATGGGCCGCATCGGCCAGGCGGTCGCGCGCCGTGCCCGCGCCTTCGGCCTGCAGATCCATTATCACAACCGACGCCCGGTGGCCCCGCGCATCGCCGACGAGCTTGGCGCCACCTATTGGGAAAGCCTCGACCAGATGCTGGCGCGGATGGATATCCTTTCGGTGAACTGTCCGCACACGCCTGCGACCTTCCACCTGCTTTCCGCGCGGCGGCTGAAGTTGATCCGAAAAGATGCCTATATCGTCAACACTGCGCGCGGCGAGGTGATCGACGAGGACACGCTGATCAAGCTGATCGAAGCCGGAGAGATCGGCGGCGCCGGCCTCGACGTCTATGAGCACGAACCGGCGGTCAACCCGAAGCTGGTGCGGCTCGCCAAGGCAGGCAAGGTGGCGTTGCTGCCGCATATGGGCTCGGCCACCATCGAGGGCCGCGTCGAGATGGGCGAGAAGGTGATCATCAACATCCGAACCTTCCTCGACAACCACAAGCCGCCGGACCGCGTGCTGCCGAGCATGTTGTGAGCGTGGTGCACCCGTAGCACCTGTAGCCCGGATGGAGCGCAGCGCAATCCGGGATAGGTCTTTGGAGTGCCCCCCAAAAGTGAGACACGGGAAATTAGGGACAGTTCTCTAACGGAGAACGTATGCCCAACAAATCCCCCCGTGTTTTCAGCCGAGAGTTCAAGCTTGAGGCGGTCCGCCGCATTCTGGCGGGCGAGCGGATCAAGGCGCTTTCAGAAGAGCTGAAGGTGCTGCGCAAGGATCTCTACGCATGGCGCGATCTATTTCGCGCCGGCGGGGCGGAGGCGCTGCGGCCGCTGGGGCGTCCGCGCAAGAGCGATGCGGTTGCACCGAGCGTGAGGGCGCGGGCGCGCGATGTTGCGGCGGCCGACCGTGGCGCGCCCGAGCGCATTGCGGAACTTGAGCGCAAGATCGGCCAGCAGCAGATTGAACTGGATTTTTTTCGGCAAGCCTTGCGGCGGGTCAAGGAAGCACGCCGGCCGAGCAGCGGGCCTGGCGTGAGGGGGTCTACGCGGTCATCCAAGCGATGACGAC
>NZ_JBEGDB010000480.1:0-3047 GCF_043638955.1 Bradyrhizobium sp. 31Argb
CACCGATCCGCTCATGCCAGGCTGTATCGCGCGCAAGCCGAAGGATGGCTAGGTGGGGGCCTCATGCCGGTTACGGTCCATCGTGGCGGGCTCGTGCACCACAGCGACAGGGGCAGCCAATACGCATCCATTACTGTAAGTACACTGAGCGCCTGGCTGAAGCTGGCGTCGAGCCTTCTGTCGGCAGTGTCGGAGATTCCTACGACAACGCTCTCGCCGAAACCATCAACGGTCTCTACAAGGCCGAGATGATCCATCAGCGCGGGCCATGGCGCAGCTTCGAGGCCGTCGAGTTCGCCACTCTCGAATGGGTGGATTGGTTCAACTATCGACGGCTCCTGGAGCCCATCGGAAACATCCCGCCGGCCGAAGCCGAGCAACGCTACTACGCCATGCTGGAACAATCAGCCATGGCGGCATAACTTACTGTAAACCAAATTGCCTCCGGCAAACCCCGGACGGTTCAGTCGTCATGTTTCGCTATGTGCAGCTGACGACGCTATGTCGGCAACCCGACACTGAGGCTCAAGTATTTCGGTGCCGCGGCGCAAAGCACGTGCTCGTTCGCTCTTCAAGCAGGATTTGTACAGCCTCTTTGTGGCACGCGGATTGCTATGAGACGGTGAAGAATCTGTAGGACTCTAGCGGTCCCGCGGTCACCCACCGACATAGTCAATGAAGCCTGTTCGACTGATTCAACTCACCGCCATAGACGCTGCACTGTTAGTAAGTGTGGTCCCGCTCAATGAAGCTTGGTCGCGTCCGTCGGAGGTGCCGCTGTCGTTATTCGCGCTGATAGCTCTCAAGGCTAGTCGGATTCGATGAGCATTCAGCACGGCAGCTCTCGATCAAATCCTGACCAGTGCGGCATGCCCAAGTCTCTATGGGGCGGGGCGCCTTGGGTGGAAGCTGCTCAACCTACGCGACGGATTGGCTGAACGATGAAGATGGTACATCAGTCTCCTCGGATGCACGCAGATGCTTGCGGGCCGAGCGAGAGTAGCAGGCAGCAAGCTGCAGCTCCGTCAATCTATTCTAGCGTCTTTGTTGGTAGTGGTACGCTAGCCATAAGGTGCGTGCAGCTAGCAAGGGAGATGGGTCACGACATCCGCGCGGCGCTGTGTGCCGACGCTACATTCGCCGATTGGGCCGCTCGCGCTAATATCCTGAGTGTAGTGAGCGTTGAAGAGCTCTCCATGTTGCTGAAGGCCGAGCCGGTGGAATGGATTTTTTCTGTTGCTAATCCGTTCGTGCTGCCGCCGGAGGTGTTTGGGCGAGCCCGTCAAGGCGCTTTCAACTACCATGACGGTCCGTTGCCGCGATATGCGGGAACCCATGCGACGTCTTGGGCGCTTCTTACCGGGGAGACCGAACATGGCATCACGTGGCATCGTGTCGGTCATGGGGTTGATACTGGTGAGCTGGTAGTACAACGCCAAGTATTGATTGCGCCGAGCGATACGGCATTGACGCTGAATCTCAAATGTTATGAGGCTGCGATCGAGGGCTTCCGCGAGCTTCTAACTGGCTTAACAAATGGAGAGCTCGGTGCTCGTCCGCAAGCGCTAGCGGACCGAAGTTTTTTCCCGAAACGTCGCCGCCCAGACGCTGCGGGTTGTCTGCGATGGGATCGACCCGCGCAGGGTCTGGCAGCGATGACGCGTGCCTTGGACTTTGGCCCCTATCATGCCAATCTGTTGGGTCTGTCCAAGGCTCTCGTAGGCGATGACGTCGTCGCCGTCAGGCGCTTGGAGGTGACGGCTGGGAGCTCGGGCTTTGCGGCGGGGTCTCTAGTTGAAATCCATCCTAGCCATTGGCGTGTCGCGACAGGCACAGAGGATGTTGATGTTTGGTTTGGCAGCTCAGATGGTCAGGCTCTGGACGCGCGGACAGTCGCGAGGCGTTCTGATTTCGATGTAGGCGGCCGCCTCCCGATTCTGAGCGATGACGAGGCCCGGAGCATAACGGTTGCGCATGAATTGTTGGCGCCTCGGGAGAGTTTTTGGCGACGGCGACTTGAGCAGTTCAAAACATACCAGCTTCCTTTACTGTCGTCTGCAGAAGCTGCGGCTGGGCCCAGATGGCAGTCTAGTGCGTGGCGAATTCCAGAAGAGCTGGTTGGGCTGTCCCCCAGTGATCGCACGGAATTCTTGCTAACTGCTTGGCTGGTCTATCTCGCCCGCATAACGGGGGAATCAGAGCTTCAATTGGGATGGACTCCCGCGCCGAATGGATCGCGAGCCGGCTTGAAAGCGCTTGAGGTGCTTGTCGCGTCTGTCGTGCCGATGGCAATTACCATCGACCTCGATAATGATTTCGCAGAGGCGCGCACGGCGGTCGCAGCCGAATTCGCGCAGCTGAACGAACAGGATACCTTTGCGCGGGATCTTATTGCGCGATGCCCGACGTTGCGCAATGTGGAGGCGCTACGATTGCGCCGTCCCTGGCCGGTTGGCGTTACGGTTACGGTAAATGGCGGATCTGCCACTGGTGATCTAGCTTCGAGCCCGATTTCCGAGGCGGCCCTGGCTGGTGAGGCGCTAACGTTTGAGGTTTGCGCTCTGAATGGGAGCTTCCGATGGCACTTTGATGCAAGTCGCCTGGAGCCCAATCAGATCGACCGTATGACACAACATTTGCAGAATTTGTTGTGTGCTGTGAAGGCCGATGCGCAGCAGCCGGTGGGGCGGGTTGAACTCTTGTCATCCTCTGAGCGGGCGTATCTGTTGGAGGATCTGAACCGGACGGCTGCGGCCTATCCGTCGCAACGGTGCATCCATGAGCTGTTCGAGGCCGAGGTGCGCCGTGCGCCGGATGCGGTGGCGGTGGTCTGCGGGGACGAGCGGTTGAGCTATGGCGAGCTCAATGCGCGGGCCAACCGCCTGGCGCATCATCTGATCGGGCTCGGGGTGAAGCCGGACCAGCCGGTTGCGATCTGCCTGCAGCGCAGTGCGATGATGGTGGTGGGGCTGTTGGCGATCCTCAAGGCGGGAGGGGCCTATGTGCCGCTGGACCCGGCCTATCCGAGCGCGCGGCTGCGGCAGGTG
>NZ_JBEGDB010000481.1:0-3045 GCF_043638955.1 Bradyrhizobium sp. 31Argb
CCCCATCAACCACAGGCCTATGTGGTGTGCTCCGCTGCAACCGCTTGCTCGCGCCACAACACCTCCCTGTGGTTATGCGTCCCCGCTTTCGCGAGGACGACGGAGGCTATGAACTCAACTTCCCGCCCGCGACCACGATATCGCTGGCGAGCTGGCTGGTGCGGGTGGCGAATTCGTCGCGCAGCCTTCGCGCCGCGGCCGGATCGCTTTCCAGCACGCGTTGAAACAGGCTGCGCGAGATTCGAATACAGGTGGCGCGCTCCAGCGCGGTCGCGGTCGACGGCCGCTTCATCGGCACGATCAGCGCGAGCTCGCCGATCAGCGCGCCGGGGCCTGCGATGATCTCGGCACCGCCATCTTCCACGCGGAAAGCGCCGCGCTGCACGACATAGCCCGCATCCGCCTGATCGCCGGCATGGAAGAGAACGTCGCCGCGTTCGAAATTGCGCTGTTCGGAGCCGATCGCAAGCATACGCAGCGCAGTTTCCCCCAGCAGGCGCAAGGTGGAGACGCGTTCGAGCAGCGCTACGTCATCTTCGATCGACATTCAGGCCGGTGACCGGGGATACGATTCGGTCGCGAATCGTATCACGGCACCAGTTTGTAGCCACCGGCTTCGGTCACCAGGATCTCGGGATTGGCGGCATCTTTCTCGATCTTCTGCCGAAGCCGGTAAATATGCGTTTCCAGCGTATGGGTGGTGACGCCCGAATTGTAGCCCCAGACTTCCTGCAGCAGCGTCTCGCGCGACACCGGCATCTGGCCGGCGCGGTAGAGGAAGCGCAGGATCGCGGTCTCCTTCTCGGTCAGCCGCACTTTCCGCGCATTGGCGGCGGTCAGCATCTTCGAGCCGGGCCGGAAGCTGTAGGGACCGACGGAGAACACCGCGTCTTCGCTCGCCTCGTGCTGGCGGAGCTGCGCGCGAATCCGGGCCAGCAGCACCGCGAAGCGGAAGGGCTTTGCCACATAGTCATTGGCGCCGGATTCGAGGCCGAGGATGGTGTCCGAATCGGTGTCATGGCCGGTCAGCATGATGATCGGCGCCTTGAAGCCGCCTTTGCGCAAAGACCGCACCACCTCGCGGCCATCGGTATCGGGGAGGCCCACATCCATCAGGACCAGATCGGGAGAGTTGGTCTTGGCCGCGCTGGCGCCCTTGGCGCCGGTGTCGACTGCGGAGGCTTCGAATTCCTCGTGAAGGGAAAGTTGCTCGACCAGCGTGTCACGCAGGTCGGTGTCATCATCCACGATCAAAATCTTGCGGGCATTGGCCATAGGAACGATCCTCTTGGAGGCAGGCAGCGGACACAAGCGGACAGCGCTTTGGCCGAGACTTGATGGCGAGACTCGCTTTGTAGGTAGTCGTTCATTACCGATTCACAAGCCGATCACAGTCTATCCCAAATCAGCATCCGATTGGATGAATGTGCTGTAATCCCGCCAGATAGAACAATCGGGGCCGGGCAGGCAAGGCGCGGGCTTTTTGATTCACATGAGAAGTTCCAATTTTTCAATCACTTATGAGACAACCGCGCATGATCGGCCGTTGTCCCTGGTCCGGGTCCAACCCGCCGCCGGTAACCCGTGCCGGGGGCGGCTGACCGCCGACGGCTGGTCGGTGCCGGTGGCGCTCGGCCGGGGCGGCATCCTCGCCAATAAGCGCGAGGGCGACGGCGGCACCCCCCGGGGCATCTTCCGCCCGCGGCAATTGTGGTGGCGGGCGGACCGCTCCCCGCGACCGACGAGCTTCCTGCCCACCCGCCCCATTCGGCCCGAGGACGCCTGGTGCGAGGACCCGCGGGACCGCCATTACAACCAGCCGGTGCAGCGTACCCGCGAGCAGAACGGCGACCGGCTGACGCGCGAGGATCATCTCTACGACTTCATCATCGAGATCGACCACAACGCCACCCCGCGCATCGCCGGCCGTGGCAGCGCGGTGTTCCTGCATCTGGCCCGTCCAAATTTCGCGCCGACCGCCGGCTGCGTCTCGATGACCAAATCCGCGATGCTGCGGCTACTACGGCGAATGAGCCCGCAGACGAGAATCGTGATTGGGTAGAGGGCTGGTTTTGCCCTGCGGGGAAGGGAATCAGTTGGGCTCGACCAGGCTTCCACAACGTCATTGCGAGGAGCGAAGCGACCGAAGCAATCCATGCCTCAGCAGGTGGCGAAATGGATTGCTTCGCTTCGCTCGCAATGACGACGTGGAGAGCGCCGCCATCCTTTACCGCGCCCCAAAAATCGCAGATCCTACCCGCACATGGGTCGCGCCCATCTGGATCGCGGTGGCGAAATCGGCGCTCATGCCCATCGAGAGATTTGTCAGGCCATTGCGCCCGGCGATCTTGGCCGTCAGCGCGAAGTGCGGGGCAGGGGGGTCGTTGACCGGCGGGATGCACATCAGGCCCGAGATCGAAAGCCCGTAATGCTCCCGGCAGCGTGCGATGAAGGCGTCGGCATCGGACGGGGAAATGCCTGCTTTTTGCGGCTCCTCGCCGGTATTGATCTGGATGAACAATTGCGGCTGCCGGTTCTGGTTTTTGATTTCCTTGGCTAACGCTTCGCAAATGCTGGGGCGGTCCACCGAATGGATGGCATCGAACAGCGCCACCGCCTCCTTCGCCTTGTTGGATTGCAACGGCCCGATCAGGTGCAGCACGATGCCGGGGTGGGCTTGCATCAAGGAAGGCCACTTCGTCTTGGCTTCCTGCACGCGATTCTCGCCGAAAACGCGCTGTCCGGCCGCGATGACGGGCGAAATCGCATCCGCATTGAATGTTTTCGACACCGCGATCAACGTCACCGAGCCACGATCGCGACGCGCGTCCTTGCAGGCGCGCGCGATTTCCTCCTCGACCTCTGCGAGACCGTTTGGTGAATGCGCGGTTAGCGGCGCTGTGTTTTCCGGTGTCATGTCATCTACCAACGCGTAGGCTAGAGCATTTTCGGTTCTGATTGAATCAGGACCGAAGCTCTAGATTCTTGTTTTGACGCGTTTTCTACGCAGATAAGTCTACGCAATCTGCGTAAACTTGATTGCTA
>NZ_JBEGDB010000482.1:0-3040 GCF_043638955.1 Bradyrhizobium sp. 31Argb
CCGGTGGTGTGGGAGGGGCGAAGCCGCGAGGCTTCCCCCTATCCCGATCCGCTTGTGGAGACGTGGATTGCTTCGCTCCGCTCGCAATGACGGAGGCAGTCATTCCGGGGCGATGCGATAGCATCGAGCCCGGAATCCATTTCTCCGCTTGTGTCCGCCGTCCGATGGATTCCGGGCTCGCGCTTCGCGCGCCCCCAGGAATGACGGAGAGTGATGAGCCTGTGGCCCACCCCTCGAGACGCCGCTCGCGCTGCTCCTCGGGGTGAGAAGGCCGCACGCCGTCAATGCAAGCGCAGATCAATAGCAATACGCCACGCCATCGAGCACCGGGCAGCGCGCCCGCCGCGAGTCGCTTGGATTCTCCATCGGCACGACGCCGCTGCCTTTGCCGACGAACACGCCTGGCCCGACCCTGACCGAGGACGGGTTGCCGACGATCACGCTCGGATGCGGCGAGGTCAGGCTCGAGCGCGTGCCGTCGCTCCAGATGATGGTGTCGCCCGAAAGCATCCCGCGCCGCCGTCGTCGCAGCTCACGTCCGTGCCCGCCTTGATGCAGCTTTGCGCCAGCGCCGGACCGGCGCCCATAGCCGCCGCCACGACCAGGCCGAGAATCGCAAATGTCCGCTTCACGCCGCCCTCCACCACTGATTTGCCTTGCAGTCGTCGGCACGGCAAGGATTCGGGTTCAACAGGCCGAACCCGCGCCCCGATCCCGACCGCCAACCCCGCCGAAAAGCCAAGCTGTTCCAAAAACTTAAGGAAATTTCCGCTTCCGCCCCCTCTCTCCCTTGCAAAATCCGCCCCATCCCTTCAAGAGAGGGCGCTTCCGGAGAGATGGCCGAGTGGCTTAAGGCGCACGCTTGGAAAGCGTGTGTGCGGGAAACCGTACCGTGGGTTCGAATCCCACTCTCTCCGCCACTTCGCCCCGAAATTTCGTACCTCGAAACGGAGACAGGCCCGAAAATTTCGGCCGTTTTCATACTTTTGTTCGTCCTGGAGAACGCCGACCGTACTAAAAATGAGCCGCGAATGGGGCTGGAGAACGCGTTTTTCTCCGAATCCTAGAACGCCGGAAATTGGTGCGGTACGGCATTTCGCGAAAAACAGGTCCCTCGTCGGGGCCCAGTTTTGAATCTCTTTCGCTCAACCAACTCAAAAATCCGCCGTCTGCGAGTTCGATACCTCCTTGCCCAGCTGTCCACTCCGGCCTTCAGTTTTGGCCCGACAAATGCGCAAATGGCCCGGAAACTGCGGGTTTCGCGTATTCGTTTCCGTCTCCGCACTCGCAATTCGCGTGGCCGGGAGCGTGAATTGCCGAAAGTCTCCGACTAGTTCCGCGAAAACTCCCGTTTTGGAGACTTAGGCCGGAGACTTTGGTTCGATCAGCCACTGCGTGGCGATCGACGCAGTCCGTTATCGGGCTGATAAGCTTTTTACAACTCGTCAGGGCTCATAAGCTGAAGGTCATAGGTTCAAATCCTATCCCCGCAACCAATCCCTTGCCGCGCCTCAATTGCCGCCTAAATAAAGGCCTTCCGCCGCGAATATTGCTCGCTCGCACAATAACGAATTCAGAAAATCGATTCCCGGGGGCGGGATGCCTTGACCGACACACTTGAACAAAAACCGGCCTCCACCGAACTGACCGGCGGCGCGGGGTTTACATATGAAGACACGGTCGTCGCCTATTACCTCGCGCATCTGCTCCGGCAAGAGCGCGCGGCAGGCCAGCCTGGCATTGTCACCAGCGTCGCTGTTCAGCGGCAAGGCCACGGCCATCCCATGGATGATGTTATCGTCGGTCTCGACCATGCCGGTACGAATAAATCGCTTGAGCTTCAGGTTAAGCGCTCCGTCACCATCAGCGGCGCCGATGAGAAATTCAAAGAGATCGTCGCGGCGGCTGTGAAGACGCAAGCTACCGCTACCTTCATCAAAAACTCGGACGCGAGTGGATTTGTCGTCGAGCATGTCACGGACTCGACCTTCCGCAGCCTTTCACGGGTGATCGCCAGAGCAAAAGCGAGCCCGGACGCCAAAGACTTCGAACAGTATTTCGCGCCGGGCGGCACGGCGGGTGCTGACGACAAGGGACTGCGCGAAGCGTTGTTGCCTCTTACTGGCGCGGCCAATCTGGCGGAGGAAGTCAACTTCTACCGGAATTTCGCCGCGCTCCATCTGGCTGGGCTGGAAGATGGCGGTGCGCTCCGCCTTGAGATCGTCAATCGTCTGCAAGAAATCGTCGCGGATAATGTCGACGGTCAGGACATCCTTCTTTTCGATCGCCTCTGCCGCATCGCGCGCGAAGGCGCGGCGAACGCCGCCAAATGGACGCGTTCGTCCCTGCTCGCCCAACTGAAGGGCTCGGTGCGACTGAAAATTACACCGAACTTCAGCGACGACATCAAACGGCTGAATGCCGCCTCGCTCGATGCGCTCAACGATGTGTCCGAAACGGTCGATGACGTTCATGTCGCGCGCGACGGTTTGCAGGAGAAAGTCGCGAAGCAGCTGGAGAAGCATCGGGTTGTTTCCATCGGCGGCCTGCCGGGTTGCGGCAAATCTGCCGTTCTGAAGCACTTCGGAGCCAACGCCGCGAAGTCGGGCCCGATCCTCTTTCTCAAGAATGACCGGCTACTTGGAACGAGCTGGACGACTTTCGCGACAGCGCTCGGTGTGCGCCACGCCAGAGCGTCCGATCTTCTCGCCGAAATCGGGGCTTCAGGTACGCCCATCCTTTTTATCGATGGTATCGATCGTATCCGGCCAGATCAGCAACACATCATCACCGATCTCCTCCGCGCCATGGAGGCCGACCCAAACCTCCAGCACTGGAAGGTTCTCGCGAGTTCGCGCGATCAAGGTCTCGAAGCCTACCGGAATTGGTTTCCCCGGCAGTTTTACACCGCGAACGGCATGGGCAGCGTTTCGGTGAAGGGGTTCTCCGAAGACGAGGCGGAACGACTAGTGGTCTATCACAGTGATTTTGACTCTTTGGGGGTGGCTGGATAGGCGCGGCCGAGTTTGGCGCGAGCTTT
>NZ_JBEGDB010000483.1:0-3017 GCF_043638955.1 Bradyrhizobium sp. 31Argb
CCTGCGTCCACGATCTTCGAATCATGGTTGCCCATGGATTCAGAATCCTCAGTCAATTACAACTGTAATGCTAGCCGCCGTTGCCGTTCTCGCCATTCTCGCTGTCGTCGCCGATATGCTCGACCGAGACGACATGCTCGTCGTCGGCGGTGTCGAACACGATGACGCCCTGAGTCGAGCGGCCGGCGATGCGGATGTCGCCGACGGGGCAGCGGATGAGCTGGCCCTTGTCGGTGACCAGCATGATCTGGTCGGCCTCCTCGACCGGGAACGAGGCTATCAGCTTGCCGTTGCGGCTGTTGACGCTCATGGCGACGATGCCTTTGCCGCCGCGGCCAGTGGTGCGGTACTCGTAGGACGAGGTCCGCTTGCCGTAGCCATTCTCGGACACCGTCAGCACCACCTGCTCCTGCGCCGACATGTCGACATAGCGCTCCTGTGAGAGCTGGATCGCGCCCGTGGCCTCCTCGGCCTCGGTCTCCGACGGCTCCTCGGCGACAGCTTCGCCCGCGACCGCGCGGCGCATCTTCAAGTAAGCCGAGCGCTCGTCCGAGGTCGTCTCGACATGGCGCAGGATCGCGAGCGAGATCAGCTTGTCGCCTTCGGCGAGCGAAATGCCGCGCACGCCCATCGAGGTGCGGCCGGTGAAGACGCGCACGTCGGTGACGGCGAAACGGATGCACTGGCCGCCGGCGGCGGTCAGCAACACGTCGTCACGCTCGGTGCAGATCTGCACGTCGACGATCGCCTCGCCCTCCTCCAGCTTCATGGCGATGATGCCGGAACGGCGGACGTCGACGAAGTCGGACAGCTTGTTGCGACGGACATTGCCGCCGGTGGTGGCGAACATCACGTCGAGATTGCTCCAGGAGGATTCGTCCTCCGGCAGCGGCATGATGGTGGTGATGCGCTCGCCCTGCTCCAACGGCAGGATGTTGATCAGCGCCTTGCCGCGCGCATTCGGCGCGGCCATCGGCAATCGCCAGACCTTCTCCTTGTAGACCTGGCCACGTGAGGAGAAGAACAGGACCGGCGTGTGGGTGGAGGCCACGAACACGCGGCTGACGAAATCCTCGTCGCGGGTCTGCATGCCGGCGCGGCCCTTGCCGCCGCGGCGCTGGGAGCGATAGGTCGACAGCGGCACGCGCTTGACATAGCCGGCGTGCGACACCGTCACCACCATGTCTTCGCGCTGGATCAGATCCTCGTCCTCGACCTCGCCTTCCTGCTCGGCGATAACAGTCCTGCGCGGCGTGGCGAACTGGGCCTTCACCTCCGCAAGCTCGGTCTTGACGATCGCCTGCACCCGGGCGCGCGAGCGCAGGATGTCGAGATAGTCGGATATCTCGGCCGCAAGCTTGGTGAGCTCCTCGCCGATCTCGTCGCGGCCGAGCGCGGTCAGGCGCTGCAGCCGGAGGTCGAGGATTTCCCTCGCCTGCTCCAGCGAAAGGCGGATGGTGCCATCCGGATTGATGCGGTGGCGCGGATCGTCGATCAGCGTGATCATGTCTTCGACGTCCCGCGCCGGCCAATCGCGCGACATCAGGGTTTCGCGCGCGGCCGCCGGATTCGGCGAAGAGCGAATGACGCGGATGACCTCGTCGATATTGGCAACCGCGATGGCCAGGCCCACCTGGAGGTGGGCGCGGTCGCGTGCCTTGCCGAGCAGGTATTTGGTGCGCCGGGTCACCACCTGTTCGCGGAAGGCGACAAAGATCGTGAGCAGATCCTTCAGGTTCATCTGCTGCGGACGGCCGGAATCGAGTGCCAGGATGTTGGCCGGGAAGTTGGTCTGCAGCGGCGTGAAGCGGTAGAGCTGATTCAGCACCACATCCGGCATCGCCTCGCGCTTCAGTTCGATCACGACGCGGAAACCTTCGCGATCGGATTCGTCGCGCAGGTCGGAAATCCCCTCGATCTTCTTCTCGCGGATCAGCTCGCCGATCCGCTCGACCATGTTCGCCTTGTTAACCTGGAACGGGATCTCCGTGATGATGATCGCCTCGCGATCCTTTCGCAGGGTATCGATCGCGACCTTGCCGCGCATCACGATCGAACCGCGGCCGAGATGATAGGATGCTCGGATACCCGCTCGACCGAGGATGATGCCGCCGGTGGGGAAATCCGGCCCCGGAATGATGTTGATGAGTTCGTCGATGGTGAGCGCCGGGTTGTCGATCAGCGCCACACAGGCGTCGACGACCTCGCCGAGATTGTGCGGCGGGATGTTGGTGGCCATGCCGACGGCGATGCCGCCCGCGCCATTGACCAGCAGGTTCGGAAACCGCGTCGGCAAGACCGACGGCTCTTGCTCGCTGTTGTCGTAGTTGGCCTGGAAGTCGACCGTGTCCTTCTCGATGTCCGCCAGCACAGCCTCTGCCGCCCGCGTCAGGCGCGCTTCGGTGTATCGGTAGGCTGCAGGCGGATCACCGTCGACCGAGCCGAAATTGCCCTGGCCGTCGATGAGCGGCACGCGCATCGAAAAATCCTGCGCCATGCGCACCATGGCGTCGTAAATCGATTGGTCCCCGTGCGGGTGATACTTACCGATGACGTCGCCGACCACGCGCGCGGACTTGACGTACTTCTTATCCGGCGTGTGCCCCTGGTCGTACATCGAATACAGGATGCGGCGGTGGACCGGCTTCAGCCCGTCGCGCGCATCGGGGAGCGCCCGCGCCACGATCACGCTCATGGCGTAGTCGAGGTAGGACTTCTTCATCTCGTCGAGGATGGAAACGGGACGAATGTCGGAGGGCCCCGACGGCTCGCCGGGCTTGTCGTCTTCAGGTTCTGACAAAGGGGGAATCCGGGTCGGTTCTACTGTAGAATCATATAGCGTATCAGGGGCTCGATCACCACCCCGGAACGGTCCAGGCGACCGGTTTTTCCCTTCGTTTTTTCATAGACTTACGGGCTTGACGGGCGCGCCGCGGGAACGCCCTAGGCCGTGTGGACTCTTGGGATTCTCAAATCAGATTGAACGTGATTCAAGGCTTTCTTTTAGGAGGAAGCCT
>NZ_JBEGDB010000484.1:0-3006 GCF_043638955.1 Bradyrhizobium sp. 31Argb
GCTGCCTGCGTCCACGATCTTCGAATCATGGTTGCCCATGGATTCAGAATCCTCAGTCAATTACAACTGTAATGCTAAGGCCTTTCTTCGGCGGACGACCGATGCTGCTGCGTGTGAGAGAATGCACGCTTCGGCCAATTTGGCCCACTCTAATTCTCTAAGCCCGTCAGCTTGTCGAAAGCTGATCCTAGTAGAGTGAGAACTAGAGAGCGACACTATCCGCTCAGGATTGCGAACCGGCCCCAACCGGAGGGGAACATGGACCCACTTAACAATATCAGCCCATTCGACCGAGATCTCGCTACGTACAACGCCACGGTGGCACAACAGCAACAGCAGCAAGCGGAATTTGAGCCGCACTTGGATGAAGTGCCGCAACGCGATGCCGCTCCCGTCGCAGGGGTTCCTGCTCCTCCAGGCTCCTATTATCCGTTGGAGCTCGGGCGCCATAGTGCCCGCGATCCTCATTCCGAAGGCGCCGTCGCCAGACGTCTTGGGGACGCCGCTGCGCAGCAGGACAGCGCGTCGCGGGAAGCTTTGAGATGGTCGGAGGGGCTCACAACGCAAGGTCACGATCAGGGTCTGCTGCGGGGGATCATGGACGAAGCCAGCCCAGCATCGTCTCTCGATCCAACCGTGCGCGATCACCAAGCGCCGGATTTTGGAGAAGCCGTTCGTCAGTTGAACCGGCGCGACGGCTACCAGCCGGCTCCGGACGAGCTGACCGGGAGCGCGGCCAAGAGGCAGAGGACGCTAAGCCATCCGCAAGAGGATGCCATTGCGCGGCAGCTGAGCGAGGCCGGCAATTCAGCCGCGCGCGTGTTGATGGAAGACGCCGGCCCACCGTCGCCTCTCGGGCGAGCTGTCGGCTCGCCAGTGGTCCTTCCTGCGGAAGGTTACGATCCGGATCTGCTGTGGGCGAGGATGGAAGGCGCCGGCCCACCGTCGCCTCTCGGGCGAGCTGTCGGCTCGCCAGTGGTCCTTCCTGCGGAAGGTTACGATCCGGATCTGCTGTGGGCGAGGATGGAAGGCGCCGGCCCATCGTCGTCTCTCGGGCCAACCGCGCGCCATCCTCAGGCCCCGAATTTCGGAGAGGCCGTTCGTCCCTTGAACTTCGGCCACCAGCACGCGCCGGACGAGCTGATCACTGCGCGGGAGGGGAGCAGCCTCCCGCCGAGCCAGGACAGCCGACCGACCAGCTTCGTGATCAACACTGACCGTTACACGGCGCTGTTGGTGCCCGCGGGGCTGATGAGGCAGAGCGCCCCACTCAATCCGCCAGGCGCTGCCATTCGTCTCGGATCTCGACCGGAAAACGCTCCGCAGCCGAGCGCGCGGCCGGGGAATCGGACCTCGCCAGCGCCGCTTGGACACAGGATGGAGCAAGCCGCGCCCGCGTCCGCCAGGGCTGAGGCTATGCCCTCAGCGGTCGGCGAGACTTTTGATGCTTCATTGGCCGTTCCCGAGGACTTTTCCCACGGCACCCAACCCGCGCCGGACATGATGATCTCGAAGCTGGGCCGCTGGGGCCTCTTGCCGGACGCGACGGAGCCGGTAAAGCACTACGACATTCGCGGCGAGCGCTACACCGCCGTCTTGGGGCCGGGAGGACCCAACGACGTTCGGCTCATCCATCACCCTCGAGTTGGTAGTGATGCTGCGCCAGCGGTGCCGGCGAGGGCTCTGTCAGACATCTAGCGCGGTCGTCACTCTCTGGCTGATCTGCCGTCCACACCGCAGAAGCTGCGTGATGACGCTGACTATCGCAATTCCGAGCAATTGTATTGGCTTCTTTGGCGGCATCAGGTGCTTCAGCGGGTCCTGAGCGAGGGTCGAAGATCGCTTGCGGTATGGATGACCGATTGATTGCTCCGGGTGATTAGTTCGCAATCGGAGAACTTCACCCTGAGCGTCGCCGTCCCGCCCCGGGCGCCTGTGGCCTCGCAGTGGTGCGAAACCTTTTCGATGAGCGGCTTCAGTTCCGCTGCCGGAGCATCGTACTCCGCTAGGTCCTCTGAGAAGGTGTTCTCCGCACCGAGGGACTTGCGGATCCGGTTGGCACGCACGGGACGCTCGTCGATGCCGTGGGTATCCAACAGAGTAGCTATCGGCCTTGCCGAAGTTGGCGTTCATGAACTCGAGTGTCTGTTGCGCATGTCCATGCCCGGGAAAATCCCGAGGCGGTTCATCTTGGCGCTTGTCGCCGGCCCGATCTCATGGAATTTCCCGGCGGGGAGATCCTGAACGGAGGTCGGACCCATCTTTGGCGTGGTAAGGAACGATCATGCGGCTTGCGGTGGTGCGAGGCGAGCTTCGCCAGCAACTTGTTGTAGGATGTCGGCCGAGCGGTCAGGCAGTGTCCAAGTGCCAGCGTGAGGCTATGACTAAGCGATAACCCGAAATCGACTAAACGCGACTTTGCAAAGACAAAAGCCTTCGACGAGGTCTTCCCAACGATGCGCAAGGCGCCGCGGCTCAATAAGGCGCCGACGAATAAGCTCGGCTTAGCCCCGTTGTCTTGAATCATTTCAAGGCCGGCGGCCCTAACTGGCAGAGCAAAATTGACGAAGCATTTGTGAAGACTTGACGGAAGCCCGTGGATAGCTGAACGGACGCTCCAGACGAGCGGGGCGTCTCGCGGAGCTTTTTGTTGCATCAGGTCGGCATATGAAATCTTGGGTTCACAATCGGCTGAACATGCTTAACGAAAAAGGCGACCAGCGCTGCTGAATCTGCCAACAGCAGATTCCGGGACGCGCGTAATGCGAGCCCGGAACAACGTGGTAAGAGATTGCAAGAGCAAACAAAAACCCCGGCATTGCTGCCGGGGTTCTCGCGTTTCGTGGTTCACGTGCCGGCGGCTGGATCAGAAGTCCATAACACCCATGCCGCCCCCAGGAGGCATTGCGGGGCCGGCGGCCGGCTTCTTCTGTCGCGCGGCGATCAGGATGGAAGAGCGCGTCAATCAAGGTGAGAGAGTTTCGCCGGGCTCGTGACGCAGGGAGG
>NZ_JBEGDB010000485.1:0-2987 GCF_043638955.1 Bradyrhizobium sp. 31Argb
ACCGATCCGATTCGGTATCGCCGCCCCAATCCTGACGGTCAGTTCTCCGGTAACATCCTTGGTGAGGCAATGCGCCCTCAGGAACAGGCAAATGCAGACCTGATGCTTACGATCCTGCGATCGTGGCTTGCTGCAGAACCTCTATCATCCGGAAATCGAGTTTCACTGGCAGCCAGGTCTGCCGTATGGCGGCTTCTTTACTGGAGCGACCATTCCGAAAATGCAGGAGAGGTTTGCATCCATTTGGTTTCCGCTGCAGCCTACCGAAGAGCGTCGCCGCATGGATGCTCGCGTGATTGCGACCAGCACCACTGGACGGGTGATCGTCAACTACGTGTGGAAATGCTTGAGCCCGGATGGAGTGGCGTTCGAGACCGAGACGCTCGCCGACTATGCCATCGAAAAGGAGCAGCTGCGTCGCGCTCAGATGTTTTTATTATGATCTGTTCGGGCTGATGAAGTTTCTGACCATTGCGGCATCGGCTGAAGAATCCAAGAGATGACACGCTCACCTCATTGGCTCACGAGCCAGCGACTGCTCTTTCAGGCCCCGATTGGTTCGATCGCAAGTCCTGATCTCGCGGTCGCGGTATGCAACGCGGGTAGCATTGGTCAGATTGCCGGGACGTGGCGATCGACTGAGGAGTTACGCATCGCCATTAGAACCATCAGGGAGCGCACGACAGCGCCATTTGGCGTCAACTTCGTTCTCGGCTTTCCTTTTGAAGACCAGTTGGCGGTGGCGCTCGCCAAAGGAGTCCCCATTATCTCTTTCCTTTGGGGCGATGCGTCTCGCTATGTTGAGCAGGTGAAGGCGGCAGGTGCGGTCGCCATCCAAGTTGTAGGCAGTACGGAAGACGCGCAGATCGCCGAGGCGGCAGGCTTTGATCTGATCGTCGCGCAGGGCCATGAGGCCGGGGGTCACATTCGCGGTCAGCTCGGCACGTTCGTACTAATCCCACCAGTGCGTGACGCCGTTGGAATTCCAGTCATTGCCGCCGGCGGCACGATTGTGTTGAAGAAGTCCGCGAAGTGATAATTCAGGTTCGGAGAACGCGCTGGGCGCACGGGTGGTTGATTGTGCCTAAGCGTGCTGGAGCGTTGGCAGCGGGATCAGCTTTGCGAGCTTACGTAAATTCTGCGCTGTGGCAGCGAGGAGGAACTCGTCGCGAGCGCCCAAGGGACCTCTTAGCCTGAGCCGGTCGAGGCGGAGAATGCGCTTGAGATGGGCAAAGAGCATCTCGATTTTCTTCCGTTCGCGCCGAGATCTGACATAGGCATCAGTTCTGGCGATCTCGCGCGCCACGTCTCGAGCCTTTTCATGGATTGAACGCGGGACCTTGCGGGAGGGCATCTTCGGACAACACCGCGACTTCAGTTCGCAGTCATCGCAAACATGTTTGCTGGCCCGGTACAGCAGTGTCGCTCCATCATTCACCAAGGTCCCGGTGGAGGCCAGCACTTTGCCAGCCGGGCAGATGTAGACGTCGCTTTGCTGATCATAGGCGAAGTCGTCGCGCGAGAACGTGCCGTCGGTACGGGCCGATTTGTCGAATGCCGGAATGTGCGGTTCGATCGCCTTGCTCGTCGACCAGCCAGCCCAGCATCTCTACCGTTCCATAGGCACTGTCGGCGACAACGCGTTCGCAACAGAGCTCAAGGCGCTCTTCACTGCGCTCGATCATTGTGCGTGCCGCCCCGACCTCGGCCTGTCGGATGGCGCGCGTCGCCTCGACATCCATGATAATCGCTGCCTTCAGGTCGATGAGGTAGTTGTTGGCGCAGGCGAAGAAGGCATGCCCCTTGTGAGCGCCTGTCCATTGCGCGGCCGGGTCCGACTTAGAGGTGAACTTTGGTACCGTGTCACTCGCCGCGCCCCAAGCGGCCTCATTCAGGGTGTCGAAGTACTCTCGAACAGAGCGGCGCGTTCGGGCATAGCTCCCATAACATCGTCAGACCCGGCAACTGCGCGCTGCTTGTTGGTTGGCGGCAATCGAGCTTGCATCGACTGCAAAAGCTGCTCCTTCTGCCATGCAGCGCTGGACCACGGTCTCGAACAGCTTTCGCAACAGATCGCAGCCGCGGAAGCGGCCATGCCTGTTTTTGGAGAACGTCGAGTGGTCCGGCACCTCGCCGTCCAACCTGAGCCGACAGAACCAGCGGTAAGCAAGGTTCAGGTGCACGTCTTCGCACAACCGCCGTTCGGAACGTGTCATTCGGCATGCAAAATTTGCGAGCCGATTGACACATTGCTGGGCTCATCGCTTCTGGCAGCTCAGGGCCCGCCTACAACATGAAGCGCGTGATGACGATCGTGGGCGTAGGCGGATTGCTGGAAGCGATGCGGGCGTGAGGCCGGCAGCGCCTATATGAAGCTCCTGGTTGCCACTGAGATGAGAGGTCGGTTCCATCCAATCAGAAGTTCGGCGGCCGCGAAATGCGCCGGTGCGCCCCAAGTTGCGCGATTTTCACACGGCCTGGGCCAATACCGGACTCATGCACCGCAGCAAATGGGGGTTATTCGATCACCTTGTCGGCGCGCCCGAGGCGCTTGCGCCACAAGTCTTATGCTAGCTCGTAGAGTAAGGCCTTGGCCTGCTTCAAGTCCAACGTGTCAAAGCCCTCGGTGAACCAACCGTAGATTGGAGCGAGGAGTTCTCGGGCCTCATTCCGCTTCCCTTGACCACGCCTGAGCCGCGCCATGCTCATAGCCGCACGCAGTTCCCAGGACTTTGCTCGTTGCTTGCGGGCGACCGCGCGCGCACGCTCGAAATACGCTTCTGCTTTCGCCGCGTCCAGCTCCGGCTCCATCAGCTCGATTTCTCCAGCGGTCCGGTGGATTTCTGCTTCGAACCAACGTTCTCCGCCTGTTTCCATTGTCGTTGTTGCTTCGCCAAGGCAGCGCCAAGCGTGTCCGTCGTCAGATAATTTGAGACAGATCAAGCTTTTCGAGAAGGGAGGCTCTGGCTCATCAGGGGTTAGAGTTT
>NZ_JBEGDB010000486.1:0-2987 GCF_043638955.1 Bradyrhizobium sp. 31Argb
ATCATGCGCTCCGTCTATCAAACGGAGCAGCCCCTTCCAACTAAGCACGTGGTCCCACAATCGGGGTCCATTTCAAATGGCTTGCCGCGACCAAGCACGATGGGGTGGAAGTAGAGTCGATACTCATCGATAAGACCAAGGTCGGTTAGGCTTTGTGCCAGGTCTGGGCCGGAAACTGTAATCTCTCCAACAAGCCGAGCCTTCAGGCCACGTATCACCGCCTCGATGTTATCCTCGACAAGTGTGGCGTTGGGGCCGACTGAGTTCAACGAGCGCGACACGACCCACTTCGGTTGGCGCCGCCACGCCGCCGCGAACTCGTGATGCTCCGCATTCCACTCAGGACGGTCTTCGTCCCAATAACGCATAACCTCGTACATGCGGCGACCGTACACACTGCCGGTCAAGTCGCGCACGTGCTCTATCCAGTGACGAAAGAGCGCGGGACTTGGCGCAAATTCCTGGTGATCGACATAACCGTCCAAGGACTGGTTCATTCCGAAGACGATCTTTGCCATGCCACCAAATCTCCATCCCAAGATCTTCACGATAGTATGAACAGAGTGATGCAGAAAGTGGAGTTGGCCGCAAACTGCGTGCCGCGTTGTCGATGCCGGTAAGATATGTGATCGGACAGAGCGGCTACATCCTGTATGCAGAAATCAATTCTGATTACACCCGCCGACCCGAGCCGGAGAACTGCTGCCCGCGCTCAAGAAGGCGGCGAACGTCTCCGCTTAAGATCGTTCGTGCAGGGCGCCGGCGCCGGCATCACGCTGCAGGTGCCCTCGCCGTCTAGCTAACGTGCGGCCCCTCCCGCTCGGCTTTTTACTTGCGATACTGCGCCGGAGGCTGCGGGTTGTTCGCCGGATTGGTGTCGTGCTTGGAAAGTCGCGTGATCAGCTTGCCGCCGACAAGGGGCTGCAAGTCTGCTTCCAGCGCGTCAGCGAGCGGCTTGGCATAGACTTCATTACCGTCAACATAGAGCGTGAACGACTTGACGTATTTCGCCTGCTTTTCAGGATCCTCGATCGTCGCTTTGGTCCATGCGTAAAGCGGATAGTTTTCGGTGCCCCGCTTCTCAGCTTCAGCCACATAGTCGGCGAAGGCATCGAACTGAGACTTCATCGTCGCATGATGTCTGGCGAGGATGTCCGCCAGCGGCTTGATTGCCGGATTGTCGGGATCGCGCCGCGCCACTCCGGCAAGCTCGTCGCCGAGATAGATCCGCACCTGGAATTCCCATTGCTTGTTCATCGTTGGCTTCCCCGAGGCCGTCACGAGCTCGCCTCGTCGGCTATCCAAACAGATGTACGCTACGGACCATCGGCCAAGCTCCCGACCCATCGCCCTTGATGCGACGCCGTCCTCTCGCGGTCCAGACAAAAGTGGTTGAATACCTTCGCAGAAATCGCCAAGCGGGATGCATCTCCGCAAACACCGGTCAGCCGATCCGCATCGAAAGCTCGACGTCCCCACCGAATGGCGTGGACATGTAACCGTTCGCGGGCGAGCGAACATGCGCCAGGTAGTCGGGGCTGTAGTCAGCGTTGTCGGCGACGATGAAGGCGCCCGGCCGGAGGCGGCTCTCCACCAGGCTCAGTATCTCGGGATAGAGCGCCTTGGCGCCGTCGAGCAGCAGCAGGTCGATCGTTTCGGGGAGATCGACGCTCAGCGTCTGCAAGGCATCTCCTTCTCGGATCTCCACGAGGTCGATGAGACCGCCGGCGGTCAGATTGTCGCGGGCCCGTGCGACCTTGGACGGCTCGAACTCGCTGGAGATCAGGCGGCCACCGCCGTTGTCCCGCAGCGCTGCGGCGAGATGCAGTGTCGAGATGCCGAACGAAGTCCCGAACTCGACGATCACCCGCGCGCCGCCGCCTCGCGCCAGCATGTAGAGCAGCGCGCCGGTCTCTCGCGAGACCGCGAGCGGAAGATCTTTCAGCCGGCCGTAGAACTCGCGGTAGTCGGTCTTGCTTCGCATCAGACGCGAATGCTCCTCGCTGGAGAGATCGGCCACTGCAGGATTGGCCGCGGGCGAAGCCGCATCGGCCTCTTCGAATAAGCGATCCAGCAAGGGAGCAAGCGGGATGGTGGTCAGGGTGGTCATGCAGGTCTCCGCTCTCGGATGAGCGCGTTCTTGCGCCGGATCAGAAATACGACTAATCCCTCGCATTTCCTATTCGCATTGCCAGGCCACTCCATGACCGATCGGCGAAGTACCCGGATTTCCTCACGAAAACAGCCCAAGCAGGCGCGCTCGGCGGAGCTCGTCGCCGCGATTTTGGATGCTGCTGTTCAGGTTTTGGCGAAGGAAGGCGCGCAGCGCTTCACCACGGCGCGCGTGGCCGAGAAGGCCGGAGTCAGTATCGGATCGCTGTATCAGTATTTTCCGAACAAGGCGGCGATCCTCTTCCGACTGCAGAGCGACGAATGGCGGCAGACGACCGACCTGTTGCGCGGAATCCTCGAGGACAACCAGCGACCGCCGCTCGAACGGCTGCGCACCCTGGTCCACGCCTTCGTGCGCTCGGAGTGTGATCAAGCCGCGATGCGTGTGGCGCTCAATGACGCCGCCCCTCTCTATCGCGATGCGCCCGAAGCGCAGCAAGCGATGGCGTCGGGCGAGCGCATTGTCCAGGTCTTCATGCGGGAGGCGTTGCCCGAGGCATCAGAAGCAACTCGCGCGTTGGCCGGCGAGTTGATCACGACGACGCTGACCGAGGTGGGCAAGCAGTTCTCGGAGACCCCTCGCTCGCCCACAGAGATCGAAGCCTATGGCGACGCCATGGCCGATATGTTCTGCGCTTACCTTAAAGATCTCGGGCACGCCTGGGATCGGCGCCAGAGCCGGTCACGACGGATCGATCAGCGCCGCGGCCAAGGATGATCGCGGCGACGAGCTCCGCCGCCTTAGCATTACAGTTGTAATTGACTGAGGATTCTGAATCCATGGGCAACCATGATTCGAAGATCGTGGACGCAGG
>NZ_JBEGDB010000487.1:0-2975 GCF_043638955.1 Bradyrhizobium sp. 31Argb
TGGTCACTTTGGCGTAGAGCTCACCAGGCCGCCGCCCAGCGCGCGCACTTCAAAACAAAAAGACAACTGTAATGCTAAGATGTTGCACAAATCATAGACCGAGGACGCCCGAAGGGAAATCCGATGGCCCGCGATTCGCAAGCAGCCCTTGTTGCGCTCAATCGCTTCGGTTTCGGCGCCCGCGGCGGCGCATCCGGCGATTTCGTCAATGCGGCATCCGATCCGCGCGGCTTTGTGACATCAGAACTCAATCGCGCCAACGCCGCGCTGTTGGAGATGCCCGGGCTTTCCTCCACGCCGGCGCTCGGCAAGGCGCTGTTCGACTATCAGTTCGAGATCCAGCAGGCGCGCGACGCCGTCGCGAAATCCGCAGCGACGGAAGCGCCATCGACGGACCCCAAAGCGCAGCGCCGCAACCCGTCGCTCTCCTCGATCGCCAAGGACATGACGGCCAAGGAGCCGATGACGGCATCCGCCGACGGCAATAACGCGAATGCCGCGACGCAGCCGAATCCGCCGAAGCCGCCGCCGCAACCGGCCAACGTCATCCAGAAGACGTTTCGCACTGAAGCGCTGGCGCGCATCCAGCGCGCGAGCTTCGCCGATTGCGGATTCGTCGAGCGTCTCGTGGTGTTCTGGTCGAACCATTTCTGCATCTCCGCCAACAAGGGCGGGCTGGCGCGGATCTGGGCCGGCGCGTTCGAGCGCGAGGCGATCCGCCCGCATGTGCTCGGCCGCTTCGCCGACATGCTGAAGGCGGTCGAGCAGCATCCGGCGATGCTGTTCTTCCTCGACAACCAGCAATCGCTCGGTCCGGACTCGCGCGCCGGCATCAACCGCAACCGCGGCCTCAACGAAAACCTGGCCCGCGAGATCATGGAATTGCATACGCTCGGCGTCGGCGGCGGCTATACGCAGGACGACGTCACCTCGCTCGCGCGCGTCCTCACGGGGTGGACCTTTGCCGGACGGCAGGGGCAGCTCGGGCCATCAGGCACTTTTGTGTTCAATGCCAACGCGCATCAGCCCGGCGCGCAGCGAGTGATGGGCAAGGTCTACGAGCCGAATGGCGTGGCGCAGGGCGAGGCCGTGCTTGCCGACATCGCGCGCCATCCCTCGACGGCAAAATTCATCGCCGCCAAATTCGCGCTCCACTTCGTGGCCGACGATCCGCCGCCGGCCCTGGTGGCGCGGCTGCAGGATGTCTTCACCAGGACGGACGGCGATCTGAAGGCGCTCGCGACCGCGCTCGTCGATTCCGGTGAGGCGTGGGACGCGCCGCTGACCAAGATGCGTTCGCCCTACGAATTCCTGATCGCCTCCGGCCGGCTGCTCGGGCGCAATCCCGAAGATCCCTCCCGCTATCTGGGCGGCCTCAATGTCCTCGGCCAGCCATTGTGGTCGCCGGCCGGGCCGAACGGTTTTCCCGATACCAGCGCGGCATGGGCCGCGCCCGAAGGCATGAAGCTGCGGCTTGATATCTCGGCGCAGATTGCCTCGCGGCTTGGCGATGGCATCGACCCGCGCGAGCTGCTCGAGCTCGTCGCCGCGGACGCTGCCTCGCCGGACACGCGTCGCACCGTCGAGCGCGCGGAGTCGCGTCAGCAGGCGCTGGCGCTGCTGTTGATGTCGCCGGAATTCCAGAGGAGGTGACGATGCAATGTTGTGAAGGCCTGCGGTCGCAGGCCACCTCGCGCCGCTCTCTGCTGCTCGGCGGCGCCGCGTTCGCCGCCTGGGCCTACTTGCCGAAATTCGCACGCGCAGCGGACGGCCGCGATCCGCGGCTCGTGGTCGTGATCCTGCGCGGCGCGCTCGATGGCCTTGCGACGGTGGCGCCGATCGGCGATCCCGATTACGCCGGCTTGCATGGCTCGATCGCGCTCCGGCCGGACGGACCGAATGCGGCCGTCATGCTCGACTCCTTCTTCGGCCTGCATTCGGCAATGCCGGAATTCGCGCGGATGTATCGCGCCAGGCAGGCCGCCGTGATCCACGCGGTTGCGACCTCCTATCGCGAGCGCTCGCATTTTGATGGCCAGGACGTGCTCGAAAGCGGCTTTGCCGGTCCGGGCAGGGTGCAATCGGGCTGGCTCAACCGCGCGCTCGAAGCGTTGCCGAAAGGCGAGCGGGTGACGCACGCGCTCGCGGTTGGCCCGACGACGCCGCTGGTGCTGCGCGGCGCGGCGCCGACGGTCGGCTGGGCGCCGGTCGCGCTGCCGCAGGCCGATGACGACACCGCGATGCGCCTGCTCGAGCTGTATCAACATCGCGATCCCGCGCTCGCCTCGGCGCTCACGCAGGGCTTGCAGCTCGAGAAGGTCGCGAAAGGCGACGACATGAAGCCGAAGCCCGGCACCAATGGCGTCGGTGCGATGCGGCTGGCGGCGCGCGGCGCGGCGAAATTGATGGCAGCCGATGACGGGCCGCGGATCGGCGCGCTCGCCTTCGACGGCTGGGATACCCACGCCAAGGAGGGCGGACCGGTCGGCCGTCTCGCGCAACTGCTCGGCGGTCTCGACGGCGCGCTGGCGGAATTCGAAAGCGGGCTCGGCGAACGCTGGCGCGATACCGTGATCGTGGTCGCCACCGAGTTCGGCCGCACCGCGCGCATCAACGGCACCGAAGGCACCGACCACGGCACCGGCACCATCGCGCTGCTCGCCGGCGGCGCGGTGAAAGGCGGACGCGTGATCTCGGATTGGCCCGGCCTGAAGCCCGCCAATCTCTATCAGGGCCGCGACCTCGCACCGACCACCGATTTGCGCGCGGTGATGAAAGGCGTGCTGCACGACCAGTTCGGCCTCGCCGACCGCGTGCTGGCGGAGTCGGTTTTCCCCGACAGCCGCACCGCAAAGCCAATGCAGGGGTTGGTGGCGGTATAAGCGCGGACCTCAGCCGCGCTGTCGTCCCGGCCTTGAGCCGGGACCCATATGTGGACGGCCCCCGTGGCACAAGAGCTTTTGAGGTGATCGGAT
>NZ_JBEGDB010000488.1:0-2973 GCF_043638955.1 Bradyrhizobium sp. 31Argb
GGATTTGTTGGGCATACGTTCTCCGTTAGAGAACTGTCCCTAATTTCCCGTGTCTCACTTTTGGGGGGCACTCCACTTAACCGTCGCTCGAAAGTCCCCGGATTGCGCTTCGCTCCATCCGGGCTACACAACTACAAGAGGGCCGGGTCGCCTATCCGGCCCCTTTGCCATTTGGTGAGGAAAGACCCTACGCCGCCTTCAGCAGCCCTTCCTTGGTCAGCGCTTCCTGCACTTTCGGCCTAGCGGCGACGCGGGCCTTGTAGGCGGTGAGATTGGGCAGGCCCGACAGGTCGAACTTCATCCGGTCGGCCCAGGCCAGCATCGTGAACAGATAGCCGTCGGCGACGGTGAACTGGCTGCCGAGGAGGTAGTCGCGCCCGGCAAGCTGGCCGTCGATATATTTGAACTTGCCCATCAGGCGGTCCTTGAAGAACGCCTTGGTGCCATCGGACAGGACCGGCGCGAACAGCGGGCTGAAATTCTTGTGCAGCTCGGTGGTGATGAAATTGAGCCACTCGAGGAGCTTGTAGCGCTCGGCGCTGCCGTGGGCCGGCGCCAGGTTCTTGCCCGCGGCACGGTCGGCGATCATCTGTACGATCACGGGGCCTTCGGTGACCAGTTCGCCGGAATCGAGCGCCAGTGCCGGCACCTGGCCCTTGGGGTTTATTTGCAGGAAATCGTCGCCATTTTCCAGTTTCTTGGCGCGTACATCGACTTTGACCAGCTCGTAGGGCAGGCCGGCCTCCAGGAGCGCGATATGGGGCGAAAGCGAGCAGGCGCCGGGCGAATAGTATAATTTCATCGGAGATCTCCTCTCGAATTCTTGTTGGCCTTTTTCCTGTTGGCCTTGGGCGTCGGACCGACTAAATGCACATGCATGATTAGTCAAGATTGATGCAGGTGCATTGAGTACGGTACACTTCGTGCTGACGATGACGGACTAGGCCATGAAACGCAAACCATCGACCGAGGCGACCGCCGCCTGGATCCGCCTGATGCGGGTGCAGAGCCGGGTGCTCGACGCCGTCGAGCAGGACCTGAAGAAGGCCGGTTTTCCGCCGCTCGCCTGGTACGATGCCCTGCTCGAGCTGTCGCGCGCGCCGTCGGGGGAGTTGCGGCCGGTGGAGTTGGAGCGTCAGATGCTGCTGCCGCAATATTCAACGTCGCGGCTGATCGACCGCCTGGTGGACGAGGGGCTGGCGGCCCGTCGCGAATGCAAGGTCGACAAGCGCGGCCAGTTCGTCGAGATTACCGAGGCGGGACGTGAATTGCAGAAGCGGATGTGGGGCGCCTATTCGGCGGCGATCGAGAAGCATGTCGGGTCGAAACTGTCTGATACCGACGCGGTCAAGCTCTGCGCGCTCCTGGACCGGCTGGGATGTTCCTGCAGCGACGCCAAGCCGCCTGCGATAAGAGACGGCGTGACAGCCCGATGATATCATTGTTGCCACCAGCATCCGCGGGCCGCCTGGTTCGCGGATGCCCCTGCCACCGCGCGCATTCGATCGAAGCGCTTCAGTATCGGAATTCGTATGGCGCGTGACCAGATCGATATGACGCCACTCCAATCGCGCGACGAACTGGTCGCGTGGATCGAGGCGGGCGTGAAGGATCCATCCGATTTCCGGATCGGGACCGAGCATGAGAAGACGCCGTTCACGCTGCAGGACCATCAGCCCGTGCCGTATGAAGGCGCGCGCGGCATCGGCGCCTTGCTCGACGGCATGAAGCTCCTGCTCGGCTGGGAGCCGATCATGGAGAACGGCAACATCATCGGACTCTACGACGTCACCGGGGGAGGCGCGATCTCGCTCGAGCCGGGCGGCCAGTTCGAATTGTCGGGCGCGCCGGTCGAGACCGTGCATCAGACCCAGAGCGAGCTGATGGCGCATCTCGCGCAGGTCCGCGAGATCGCAACCCCGCTTGGCATCGGCTTTCTCGGCCTCGGCATGACGCCGTCCTGGTCGCGGGCAGAGATCCCGGTGATGCCCAAGGGCCGGTACAAGATCATGACCGGCTACATGCCGAAGGTCGGCAAATACGGCATCGACATGATGTACCGCACCTGCACGGTGCAGACCAATCTCGACTTCTCCTCCGAAGCGGACATGGTGAAGAAGCTGCGCGTGTCGCTCGCCTTGCAGCCGATCGCGACCGCACTGTTCGCCAACTCCCCGTTCACGGAAGGCAAGCCCAACGGCTTCCTGTCGTTCCGGTCCGAGATCTGGCGCGACACCGACAATGGGCGCTCCGGCATGCTGCCATGGGCGTTCGAGGACGGCATGGGGTTCGAGCGCTGGGTCGATTATGCCCTCGACGTTCCGATGTATTTCGTCAAGCGCGGCGACGACTATCTTGACGTCTCCGGCACCTCGTTCCGCGATTTCTTCGAGGGCAAGAATCCTGCGCTGCCCGGCGAGCGTCCAACCCTGTCGGATTGGGCCAATCACCTCTCGACGATCTTTCCGGAGGTGCGGCTCAAGCGCTATCTGGAAATGCGCGGCGCCGATGGCGCGCCTTGGGGACGGCTGCCGGCATTACCGGCATTCTGGGTCGGACTGCTCTATGACAACGACACGCTGGATGCGGCCTGGGATCTGGTGCGGAACTGGACCGCGCGGGAGCGGCAGGCGCTGCGCGACGACGTGCCGCGCTTCGGCTTCAAGGCGCGGATCAAGGACCGCTATCTGTTCGAGATCGCGAAAGAGTGTCTCAAACTGTCGCATGTGGGTCTGCGGCGGCGGAACCGCATCGACCAGATCGGCCGCGACGAGAGCCGCTATCTCGAGCCGCTGGAGCGGATCATCGATTGTGGCCGGACGCCGGCGGAAGAGCTGCTGGACAAGTTCAACGGCGCCTGGAACGGCTCCGTCGAGCCGGCCTATGACGAATACGCGTTCTAGGCCGTGTGGACAGTTACCTTATCCAGAGCAGAGTGGCGGCAATGGCGACGACGGCGAAGTAGTTTCGCGC
>NZ_JBEGDB010000489.1:0-2948 GCF_043638955.1 Bradyrhizobium sp. 31Argb
AAACACGGGGGGATTTGTTGGGCATACGTTCTCCGTTAGAGAACTGTCCCTAATTTCCCGTGTCTCACTTTTGGGGGCACTCCAGCATGCGCCGATGCAGTGTCCCCGGATTACGCTGCGCTTCATCCGGGCTACGAATGCTATTGATTGCGAACTTGTAGGGTGGGCAAAGCGCAGCGTGCCCACCATTCCGAGCACGTCGTTAGATGGTGGGCACGATTCGGTCTTCGCCCGTGTTGGATGGTGGCGCAAGAAGTCGCTTTGCCCACCCCACGGCAGCGCACCCCCACGGCCAGGCCCGCAGATAGTTTCAGCCATCACGATAAATTATCCCGCGAAACCCCGTCCCAAACCCTCCCGTAGCTGCGGCCAACGACGGTGCAATCGAATAGCCGCGCCGTCGTTGCCTTTCATCCCCGGCGGCAGCTCCGCCGGTCATTGTTAGCCAAACGGGAGATTGTCCATGTCGAAACATACAGCACTTCTCGCCGCCGCAGCGTTCAGCGCACTGGCGCTCACCGCGACCGTGCTGGCGCCGGTTCGCGCCGAGGAGAAGACCGTGATGGTCGGCGGCGCCGCGATGTTCCCATCCAGGAACATTATCCAGAACGCGGTCAATTCCAGGGACCACACCACCCTCGTCGCCGCGGTGAAGGCCGCTGGTCTCGTGGGCACGCTGGAAGGCAAGGGCCCGTTCACGGTGTTCGCGCCGACCAACATGGCGTTCGGCAAACTGCCGGCCGGCACCGTCGAAACCCTGGTCAAGCCGGAGAACAAGGGGACGCTGACCAAGATCCTGACCTATCACGTCGTGCCGGGGAAGTATGAGGCCTTCAGCCTTGCCGACGGCAAGAAGCTTAGGACCGTCGAGGGCGAGGAACTGACCGTGAAGAAGCAGGACGGCAAGGTCTGGATCGGCGACGCCAAGGGCAATTGGTCGACGGTGACGATCTCGAATGTCAACCAGTCGAACGGCGTGATCCATGTGGTCGACACCGTGTTGATGCCCGCCTCGTAACCCCGCGCGCGCCTGTTTCATCCCCCAGACAGGCAGCGTGAGACCAGCGAGCCGGGGAAACCCGGCTCGCTTTTTTGTGACCGCGATGCGCCGTTCGTATCGCATTGGTACCAGGTGTCGCGGTAACAAGGCCCCGATCCGGGCGTATAAATACGTAACGAATTCCGAGCAGGAACAGCCATGTCGAGCCTTGCAGTCCGCGACGAGCACGCAGCCCCAGTCAGCAGCACGACCAAGGTGATCCAGCCGGCCTGGGTCCGGATCGTGCATTGGATCAACGCGGTGGCGATGATCCTGATGATCATGTCGGGCTGGCAGATCTACAACGCCTCGCCGCTGTTCAACTTCATGTTCTCCCGCAGCATCACGCTCGGCGGCTGGCTCGGCGGCGCGCTGCTCTGGCACTTTGCCGCGATGTGGCTGTTGATGGTCAATGGCCTGGTCTATCTCGTCCTTGGCTTCGTCACCGGCCGCTTCCGCAAGAAGCTGCTGCCGATCACGCCGGCGGGCGTGATCTCGGATACCAAGGCGGCGCTGACCTTCAAGCTCTCGCACGACGATCTCGCCAAGTACAATTACGTGCAGAAGCTGCTGTATGCCGGCATCATCATCGTCGGTGTGATCATCGTGCTGTCGGGCCTGTCGATCTGGAAGCCGGTGCAGTTGCAGTGGCTGACGGCGCTGTTCGGCGGCTATGACGTCGCGCGCTATGTCCATTTCATCTGCATGGCGCTGATCGTCGCCTTCCTCGTTGTTCACGTCGCGCTCGCGATCCTGGTGCCGAGGAGCCTGCGCGCCATGATCATCGGCCGCTGAGTTCAAGGAGAAAGACCATGGGTCGCATGCGCAAGCTCCTGATCCCCGGCGTCGACAAGAAGCTCCTGGTCAAGGACGCCGTGAAGCTGATGCCGGATCTGACACGCCGGCGCTTCATCACGGGTGGCGCCAGCCTGGGGGCGCTGACGCTGCTCACCGGCTGCGACGTCATCGACAGCTCCTCGGCGGAAACGATGCTGGCACAGGTTTCGAAGTTCAACGATGCGGTGCAGGCCTGGATGTTCAATCCGAACGCGCTGGCGCCGACCTTTCCTGAAAGCGCCATCACGAAGCCGTTTCCGTTCAACGGCTATTACGATCTCGACGACGCGCCCGATATCGACGGCAAGGATTGGAAACTGGAGGTGCGCGGCCTGGTCGAGAACAACAAGCCATGGACGCTGGAGGAGCTCTACAAGCTGCCGCAGGTCAAGCAGGTCACGCGCCATATCTGCGTCGAGGGCTGGAGCGCAATCGGCAGTTGGACCGGCACGCCGCTGCGCGATTTCTTAAAGCTCGTCGGCGCCGACACGCGCGCGAAATATGTCTGGTTCCAGTGCGCCGACAAGGACGGCTACAACTCGCCGCTGGACATGCCGACCGCGCTGCATCCGCAGACGCAGATGACCTTCAAATTCGCCGACGAGATCCTGCCGCGCGCCTACGGCTATCCGATGAAGATCCGGGTGCCGACCAAGCTCGGCTTCAAGAACCCGAAATACGTGATCTCGATGGAAGTCACCAACGACTACAAGGGCGGCTACTGGGAAGACCAGGGCTACAATTCGTTTAGCGGAAGCTAGCTCCGCTCCTCATCCCGAGGAGCCGCGCCAGCGGCGTCTCGAGGGACTGGCCGCGCGCTCACCACTCTCCGTCATTCCGGGGCGCGCGCAGCGCGAACCCGGAATCCATCGGGCCGCATGTGTTGGCGGAGAAATGGATTCCGGGCTCGATGCTGTCGCATCGCCCCGGAATGACGAAGGAGAAAAATTCGCCAGCGATTCCAAAGTGATTTGCCTCGTCCAGTCATCGCGCACAAAACATTCCGCTTTCGCCGTCGGGCAAATCAGTGATTTAACTCCGCGCGTCTCACCCGAATGAGGGGCGGCTCGCG
>NZ_JBEGDB010000048.1:0-40462 GCF_043638955.1 Bradyrhizobium sp. 31Argb
GGACGCCGGGATCATCGCCTATGTTCCGCAAGCCAAGCGCACGGACAGGCTGACGGCGCAGGGGCGCTTCAGCCACGCGGAGTTCAGCTATGTGGCTGACGCCGACGCGTATCGCTGCCCGGCGGGCGAGCTTCTGACACCGACGCCAAGCCTCAAGACCAATGGGAGCCGGCTCGAGAGCCGCTATGTCAGCCGCAAGGCGGTCTGCGATGGCTGCTCGTTGCGCGGCCGCTGCGTCGAGAAGGGCTCGCAAACGCGCACGATCTATCGCTGGGTGCATGAAGACGTCATCGAACGTCACCAGGCGCGGATGCGCAACGCCGATAGCCCGATGCGCCGGCGCAGCAGCCTGGTCGAACACCCCTTCGGCACACTCAAATGCCGCGCCGGCTATCGCCACTTCCTGGTGCGCGGCCTCGACAAGGTCCGCGGCGAATGGAGCCTGATGGCGCTCTGCTACAACTTCAGCCGGCTGCTGAGCATCCTCGGCTTCGATGGCTTCATCGCCTGCCTGGCGAGCAGACAGGCGAGCAGCCTGGCCGCGATCTGCATTTTGCGCGCCGTCGCGGCCATCGCAGGTCTCGCTACGGTCCTCATAGGCGACTTTCGCCGCCGCCTGCATCAAAATCCCGCGCCAAGTCCCTTCAGTCTCCACTTGGTCGCCTGATCCCAATTCTTGCCCAGCCTGTGCGCTTCACCCGGGCTACGGCAGCTTCTTCACGCCCCAAAGCTCTTCGGTGACCCCGCGACCGCTTGCGTGCCGCCGCTGGCGACTTTCATCACCGCAAGTCCGCGCTCGTTGGTGCCGTCGGCGCGGAAACGGAACAGGCCGTCAATACCGGCAAAGCCGGAAGGATTGGTCAGCGTTTCCTGCTGGAAGCGCTGAGCGCCTTGCGTTCGCGCCAGTGCGGCCACCAGCGCAACGGCATCATAGGCGAGCGTCGCGGTGCGCACGGGTTCGGAGCCGTATTTGCTGCGGTAACGACCGGCGAAGGCGCGGAAGCCGGACGGATCCGGCGCGGCAAACAGGCCGCCTTGCAGCGCCTGGCTTGAGAACACGCGCGGATTGTCCCACAGGCCGGTGCCGAGAAGCTGGATGTTGCGCAGATTGGCACCGGCTGCGGTCAGCGCGTCTGCCGTCGCCACCACCGAATCACCGTCATCAGCGAGCAACAGCGCGTCGGCCTGCGCGAGCGACTGCGCCACTGTACGTGCCGGCGTGGCGCGATCGGCGCCGTATTTTTCGAATGCAACGACGCGGCCCTTGCGACCGGCCACCTGCTTGAACGCCGCCTCGACCACATTGCCATAGGCATTGTCGGGCACCAGCGCGGCAAAGGAGCGCTTTCCAATGCTCGCGGAATATTCGACGATCCGGTTGATGTCGGACTCCGGCAGGAAACTCAGGAGATAGACGCCGCGTCCCGCCACGCTCGAATCCGTCGAGAACGCGATTACTGAGATACCGCGCCCGCGCGCCACCTGGGCGACGGCCGGCACCGACTGGGCGAACAGCGGGCCCAGGATGATCTCCGCGCCCTCGCCGATCGCCTGCTGCGCGCCCTGGGAGGCGCCTTGCGGACTGCCGCCGTCGTCCTTGATCAGGAGCTGGATATTCGGGTTCTGGAATTCCGCCAGCGCCAATTCGGCGGCGTTCTTCATCGACTGCCCGGCGAGGCCGGCATTGCCGGCCGCCGAGAGCGGCAGGATCAGCCCCACTTTGACCTGCCCGTTGCCGATCGCCTGCGGCTGCTGTTGCGGGCCGGCGGGCGCTTCCGGCTGCGACGGGCTCGACGGACTGGTAAACTGGCTAAGGGTCTGCTGCACCCCCGAGCACGCGGCCAGCAAGGGAGCACCCAGCATCAGGCCGAGTGCTGTCCGGCGGGTCGCGGCGGAACCTTGCAGACCCGAGGATTTTGGTTTGCGACTATGCGGGCCCACCATCTCGTCTCTTCTCTTGACCAGCCGTGCTCGGGCCGGGATTCCAACTGCCGAACAAATGGGGGATGGAATCAGGCATATTGTCGGCGAATAGTTAACCAAAACAACGGGATTATCCCCATGGCGAATTGCCGGCTGTGGACCGTGAACCCCTCACCAAATGCGCAGCACAGCCGCCCTCACTCTGCAAGACGCAAGCACGTTATGGCGCCGGCGCTTCCCCACTCTTCGTTCGAGCACGATCTTTGGGAAAACCGGTGTCCACTTTTCCGGATCATGCTCTAGATTGGCATTATGCGCGCAAAAGCCAGCTCAAGATACGGTGCTGACGCCGGGATGGACGTCCCCAACAGGACATTTTCCATCGGCGGTCATGTGCTGAACGCGCCAAAGCCGGTTCCCGGCCTCCATCTGGTTGCAACACCGATCGGAAATCTCGCCGATATCACCCTGCGCGCGCTGGAGACATTGGCCGGCGCCGACCTGATCGCCTGCGAGGACACCCGCATCACCCGCCGTTTGACCGAGCGTTACACGATTACGGCCGAGCTGACCCCCTACCATGAGCACAATGCGGCCCAGGCCCGGCCAAAAATCCTGCAGCGGCTGGCCGAGGGCGCCGCGATCGCGCTGGTCTCCGACGCCGGCACGCCGCTGATTTCCGATCCCGGCTTCAAACTGGTGCGCGAGGCCTGCGCCGCCGGGCATCACGTGGTCGCGGTGCCCGGGGCGTCGTCGGTGCTGACGGCGCTCTCGGTCGCGGCGCTGCCGACCGACCGCTTTTTCTTCGAGGGCTTTTTGCCTGCCAAGGAACAGGCCCGGCGCACGCGCCTCTCTGAGCTCGCCAGGATCGACTCAACGCTGGTGCTGTTCGAATCCGGCAGCCGCGTGCAGGAGACGCTGGCCGACCTCGCCGCGATCATGGGCGGACGCGATGCCGCGATCTGCCGCGAGCTGACGAAACTGCACGAAGAGATCAGGCGCGCCCCGATCGCCGAACTGGCGGCAGGAAAAGACGACCTGGAGACGCGCGGCGAATTCGTGCTGGTGATCGGTCCGCCGCCGGCGGATGCGCAGACGATGGGGCAGGATCAGCTCGACGAACTGCTGCGCACCTTGCTCCTGCGCGACAGCGTCAAGGATGCGGTTGCGCATGCAGTCGAGCTTTCCGGCCGGCCGCGCCGCGAGGTCTATGCCCGCGCGCTCGAACTCGCAAAAGAACGGCGGGGCGACGATGGCCAAGAATGACGGCACCTCGCCGCAGGACGCAGCCACGAGGCTTGCTTCGATCGCGTCCTCGCCAAGCGCTTCCGCACGCCCTATGGCGAGATCGACCTGGTGGTGCGCAAGCGCAACCTGCTTGCCTTCGTCGAGGTCAAGGCCCGCGCCAGCTTTGATGAGGCCGCCTATGCCGTCACGCCGCGCCAGCAGCAGCGCATCATTGCGGCCGCCCAGGCCTGGCTGATGACGCATCCCGAACATGCGGAATTCGACATGCGTTTCGACGCCATGCTGATTGCGCCCAAGCGTTTGCCGCGCCATCTGTTGGCGGCATTCGACGCCAGCGCATGACTTCCTCGAGAGACCGGACCCAAAGCCCATGAAATTGAACGTCGCCGTCCAGATGGATCCCATTGAGCGCATCAACATTCGCGGCGATTCGACGTTCGCGCTGCTGCTCGAAGCGCAGAAGCGCGGCCACGGCATTTCCTATTACACGCCGGACAAGCTCTCGCTGCGCGGCGGTGAGCTGGTGGCGCCGGTGCAGATCCTTTCCGTGCGCGACGAGGTCGGCGATCACTTCACGCTTGGCGAGCCCAAGCGCGAGCCGCTGACCAATTTCGACGTGATCCTGCTGCGGCAGGATCCGCCGTTCGATCTCGCCTACATCACCTCTACGCATTTCCTCGAGCGTATCCACCCGAAGACCCTGGTCGTCAACAATCCCGCCAGCGTCCGTGATGCACCGGAAAAGCTGTTCGTGATGAATTTTCCGCAGTTGATGCCGCCGACCTTGATCTCGCGCGACCTCGACGAGATCAACGCGTTCCGCGACGAGCATGGCGCCGTCGTCATGAAACCGTTGCACGGCCATGGCGGCGCGGCGGTGTTCCGCGTGATGCCGCAGGACATGAATTTCGGTTCGCTGTTCGACATGTTTACGGTGACGTTCAAGGAGCCATGGGTGATCCAGCGCTTCCTTCCCGAGGTCAAGCATGGCGACAAGCGCATCATTCTGGTCGATGGCGAGTTCGCCGGCGCCGTCAACCGCGTGCCTGCGGCGGACGACCTGCGCTCCAACATGGTGCGTGGCGGCGCGGCGCAGTCGACCGAGCTGTCCGATCGCGAGCGCGCGATCTGCACAACCCTTGGCCCGGCGCTGCGCGAGCGCGGCCTGTTGTTCGTCGGCATCGACGTGATCGACGGCTATCTCACCGAGATCAACGTCACCTCGCCGACCGGCATCCGCGCCATTGCGCGGCTCGGCGGCCCGGACGTGGCGGCCAGGATCTGGGACGTCATCGAGGCGAAGCGCGCAAAATCTTAGGGCGCGTCTGCCTTTCTTCCGCTCTGAGACCTCTTGTCAGCTTGCGACGGCGAGCGCAGCATGGCCTTGCTCGCCTTCAGGTCGTGGGGCAGGACCTGCTCGCGGGCGGCAACGCGATGATTGCCAAAATATAACTCGATAAAAATCGTGGAGGAAAAGCATGACAATCAACGTCTCGCGAAGGTCCCTGCTCGCGCTCGGCGCCGGCCTTGGTGCAAGCACGCTGCTCGGGGGCAGCGCGCTGGCACGCGCGCCGAAGCTCGGCACGCAAACGCCGTATTGGCACCGCTTCATTCTAGGCGATGCCGAAGTCACCGTCGTCTCCGACGGCCCGCTGCCGCTTGGCGATCCCTCCGGCACCTTCACCGGCGTGCCGAAGGAAGAAGTGAAGAAGATGTTGTCGGACAACTTCCTGTCGCCCGACAATGTCGTGCTGGAGCAGAATTCTCCGATCGTGAATACCGGCGACAAGCTGATCCTGTTCGACACCGGCATGGGCACTTCGAAAGCGTTCGGTCCGACCACCGGCCGCCAGCAGAAGAGCATGGCGGAAGCCGGCATCAAGCCGGAGGACATCGACGCCGTCGTCTGCTCGCATGCGCATATCGACCACATCGGCGGCATCGTCGGTGCCAACGACAAGCCGCTGTTCCCGAACGCGCAGGTCTATATCGCCCAGAGCGATTTCGATTACTGGACCGATGAAGGCAAGATGGGCAGCCCGCTGAAGGACTTCGTCGTTCACGCGCGCAAGAATCTGCTGCCAGTCCGGGACCGGCTGGTGTTCTTCAAGGACGGCCAGGAATTCCTGCCCGGCGTGCAGGCGATCGCGGCGCCCGGCCACACCATCGGCCACCACATCTTTATGGTGACCTCGGCCGGCAAATCCTTCGCCTTCCTCGGCGACCTCTCGCACCACGCCGTGCTGCTGCTCGAGCGGCCGCGGATGGAATTCTCCTACGATACCGACCCGAAACAGGCGGCGGCCTCGCGGGTGAGGCTGCTGGAGATGCTGGCGGCCAACAAGACCCCCGTGATGTCCTACCACTTCGCCTGGCCCGGCTACGGCCATGTCGCCAAGGTCGGCGACGGCTTCCACTATTATCCCGAACCGATGCAGATGACGCTGTAAGCTGCGTGGGCTCCGGGACAGCGGAAAAGCGGCCCCGGAGCCCATGTTCCCGTAATGTTCTTGCGCTTGGCGTTGCCTTCGGCTACCCTCGATTGTGGCAAGGGGGCAGCATGGTTCAACGCGTTTCCACCGTCGCTTTCGAGGGGATCGAGGCTCGTGCGGTCGACGTGCAGGTGCAGGTCGCGCCGGGACTACCGGCTTTTGCGATCGTAGGCCTGCCGGACAAGGCCGTCTCCGAGGCGCGGGAGCGGGTTCGCTCGGCGCTGATCGCCTCCGGCCTCGCCCTTCCGGCGCGCCGGATCATCGTCAATCTGGCGCCGGCCGACCTGCCCAAGGAAGGCAGCCATTACGACCTGCCGATCGCGCTCGGGCTGATGGCGGCGATCGGGGCCATCCCGCCGGATGCGCTCAACGGCTTCACAGTGCTGGGCGAACTCGGGCTGGACGGCTCGATCGCTCCGGTTGCGGGCGTCTTGCCAGCGGCGATCGGCGCCAATTCGCGCGACGAGGGGCTGATCTGCCCCGCGGCCTGCGGCTCCGAAGCGGCGTGGGCGAGCCCGGACATCCAGATCATCGCAGCACACTCGCTGATCCAGATCGCCAATCACTTCAAGGGCACGCAGGTGCTGTCGCGCCCACAGCCGAAGGTGCATGAGCAGAAGGAGACGCTGCTCGACCTGCGCGACATCAAGGGCCAGGAAAGCGCCAAGCGCGCGCTCGAGATCGCGGCGGCTGGCGGACATCACCTGCTGATGATGGGCTCGCCCGGCGCCGGCAAATCGATGCTGGCGGCGCGGCTGCCCTCGATCCTGCCGCCGCTGTCGCCGTCGGAACTTTTGGAAGTGTCGATGATCGCGTCGGTGGCCGGCGAGATCCGCGACGGCGCCTTGACCGCGCGGCGGCCCTTCCGCAGCCCGCATCATTCCGCCAGCATGGCAGCGCTGACCGGCGGCGGCATGCGCGCCAAGCCCGGCGAGATCTCGCTGGCGCATCAGGGCGTGCTGTTCCTCGACGAACTGCCGGAATTCGATCCGCGTGTGCTGGATTCGCTGCGCCAGCCGCTGGAGACAGGCGAGGTTTCCGTCTCGCGTGCCAATCACCGCGTCACCTATCCGGCGCGTTTCATGCTGGTGTCGGCCATGAATCCGTGCCGCTGCGGTCACGCCTATGAGCCCGGCTATGCCTGCAAGCGCGGGCCGATCGACCGCTGCACCTCCGATTACCAGATGCGCATCTCCGGTCCGCTGATGGACCGCATCGACCTGCGGATCGAGGTGCCGGCGGTGACCGCCGCCGACCTGATCCTGCCGCCGCCCTCGGAAGGATCTGCGGAAGTCGCGGCGCGGGTCGCCGCGGCGCGCGACATCCAGCTTGCGCGCTATGCCGCCGCCGGCATGCCGAAAGTCCGCACCAATGCCGAGGCGCCGGCATCGCTGTTAGAGACCATCGCCCAGCCGGACGCGCAGGGGCAGAAGCTGTTGCGCGATGCCGCCGAGACCATGCGGCTGACCGCGCGCGGCTATCACCGCGTGCTGCGCGTCGCGCGCACCCTCGCCGATCTCGACGGCACGGAGAAGATTGGCCGATTGCATCTCGCGGAGGCCCTGTCCTACCGCGCGCTCGCCGACGACATCAGGCGCGCGGCGTAAAGCGTCCAGCAGCGTCGCGTCAACGCGACGGTAACCAGTTCTCTTTACGCTCCGCCAACCATAAGCCTGCGCAATCGTAGCCAGCTTTGGTTGAGTGAGTGGTGTCATGTTGCGTTTGAAGATTCTGGCCTCGGCCGTGCCGCTGGCCGTGTTCGCGCTCGTTGCCCGCGGTGAATTCCTGCCGGGCCCACATCCCTGCATCGAGGCCAGCGGCACCACCGTCCAGATCGCATCGATCCCCTGGCTCGCCCAGCTCCATGTCAGCTTCACGGACGACCCGGCTGCCGCCACCGTCCGAGTCCAGGTCTCCGACAATGCGGAAGCCGCCGATTTCGCTGTTATCGATGATATCGACGACGACGCCGAGCCTGGCGCCTGCGAGAGCAAGGGCGTGCCGCAACTGGTGGCGATCTCGGCCAATCCCACCGCATCCGATCCCGTGATCTATCTTTCGCAGGATGGTCCGGCCGATTACCGGATCTTCGTTCATTCGAAGAGCTTTTCGGTGCGGGATGCCGCGGCGCTCATCGTCGGCGCTCATGGCGGACACCGCCAGCTAGAAGCGGCGTCGCTGTAGCACCGATTATTAACCCTTTATCAACCCTGTCCGCATCGCGGGCCGGAACCGGAGACGATTTCAAGCACTTCGCAACGTCGCCGACGCATCGTCGACCCAACATGCAAGGGCGGCTCAAGCCGCCAGCCTTCAGCAGGTGATCAGGGGATCGGCGATGACGTGGACCTATCGACTGAGGCTCCGCTTGCTTCGGTTCGGGCGGCGTCACCCCTGGATCGTCTTCATCCTCCGCGCCTTCATCGTCTTCGCCGCAGCCTTCGCCGGCGGTTATGCGTTCCTCGTTGGCGCCGTTTCGGACCGTGATCCGCGTACCATTGCCGTGGCTGTCAGTCTGCTGTTCGCACTCTCCTGCGTGGCGCTGGTCGTGCTGAATGTCCGACTGCGGCTGATGCGCGGAAAGCTGCGCATGATCGCAGAGCACAACGAGGCGCTCGCCGACCGCAACTGGGAACTGCAGGAAGCCGAGCAACGCGCGCGTAGCCTGTTTGAGTCGCAGAGCGACCTGATCGTCCTGCGTGACAGCGATGGCATGATCACCTTCGTCAACGACGCGTATTGCGACCTCGCGGGAAAGCCGCGCGGCGAACTGATCGGCAGCCATTTCGCCTTCGAGGTGCTGGAACAGGGCGACACCGCGCTGGAGCCAAGCAGCACCCGCACCTACGACCAGAAGATCGCAGGCCCCTTCGGGCCGCGCTGGATCGCCTGGCGCGAGGGCCTCGTCCGCACCGACGCTGGGAGGCCTGCGGAAATGCAAAGCGTCGGGCGTGACGTGACCGACCGCACCGAAAGCGAGCGCGTGCTTACCGAGGCGCGCGATCAGGCCGATGCGGCCAACCGCGCCAAGTCGCGCTTCCTCGCAATGGCGAGCCACGAGATCCGCACCCCTCTGAACGGCATCATCGGCATGAGCGGACTCTTGATGGATACGCCGCTGACGCCGGAGCAGATGACCTACGCCAAGGCGGTGAAGACCTCCGGCGACGCGCTGCTGTCGCTGATCGAAGAGCTCCTCGACTATTCCAAGATCGAGGCCGGCAAGATCGATCTCGAGCAGCGCCCGTTCGCGCTCTCGAAACTGATCGAGGACATCACCGAATTGCTGGCACCGAGGGCGGAGGCAAAGGGAATCGAGATCGCCGCCTATATCGATGAGCGATTGCCGATGGAGGTGATCGGAGACGCGGCCCGGCTGCGCCAAGTGCTGCTCAACCTCGCCGGCAACGCGATCAAATTCACCGCAATCGGCGGCGTCTCCCTGGTGGTCGAGCCCGGCATCCGGCCGAATGAAATCAGCTTCCTTGTCCGCGACACCGGCATCGGCATTGCACCGGAAGCGCAGCAGCGCATCTTCCGCGAGTTCGAGCAGGCGGACGAAGGCATTGCGCGCAGCTATGGCGGCACCGGACTGGGCCTGAGCATCAGCGACCGCATCGTCAAGCGCATGGGCGGCCGCATCGCGCTTGCAAGCACGCCGGGCGCTGGCTCGACCTTCGAACTATCGATCCCGCTCGCCGCTTCCGACAGCAACGGGCCGCCGGTGTTCAGCCCGCCCGAGCTTGCGGACCGGTCGATCATGGTGGTCGCGCCGCAAAGCATCGAGGCCTCCCTGATCTCGCGCAGACTGCAACGCTGGGGCGCGCAGACCTGCATGGTGTCGGATGCCATGGTGGCGGAAGCCCTGTTGCCGGAGCGTTCATGGCACGCCGTGCTGATCGACCACGCGCTGGGAGCGGCCGAGATCGGCCACCTCGGGGAAGCGGCGCGGATGCATGCGACGCAGCGGATCGTGATGTTCACGCCGGCAACCCGGCAGGAACTGCAGCCGTCCGCCGACTCGCCGTTCACCGGCTATCTGGTCAAGCCACTGCGCGCCGTCTCGCTCGCCGCTCGTCTGACCGCCACGCCCGAGATCGCTTCCCCAAGCGTCGCCGCAGAGCTCGTCGTCGAGCCAATCGAGGCTGGCTCGGCACCGGCCTCCCTGTCCGACAAGGGGCTGTCGATCCTGGTCGCCGAGGACAATGAGATCAACGCGCTCCTGATGCGCTCGCTGCTGACGCGCCTCGGCCACAAGGTAGTGATCACCACCAACGGCGAAGAGGCGCTTCAATCCTGGTTGTCGGCGAAATCAACGGGCGCGCCATACGACCTCGTGCTGATGGACGTCCAGATGCCGCAGCTCAACGGCATCGAGACCACCAAACGCATCCGGCAATCGGAAGCCGACCAGCCCGGCCGACCAACGCCAATCCTCGCGCTGACCGCCAACACCTTGGCGGAGGATCGTTCGGCCTGTTTCGAAGCCGGCATGGACGGCTTTCTGATCAAGCCGCTCGATCGCGAGAAGCTCGAGGAGGCGCTGAGAGGACTGGCAGCGGCGCGGCATCTGGCTGCGTAGCCTCCGCTGCCTCCGCCGTCATTGCGAGCGCAGCGAAGCAATCCATGCTTCCGCATGTGAGGCGCGATGGATTGCTTCGCTGCGCTCGCAATGACGATGCCGGGCGACAGCAGCTACAGCCGCCGCAGCGCGACGGTCTCCACCACGTGGTCGGCGCCCTTCTTCAGGATCAGCGTGGCGCGCGGACGGGTCGGCAGGATGTTATCCTCGAGATTGGCGCGGTTGGTGCGTTCCCAGATCGCGATCGCGGTGGCGGTCGCCTCTTCGTCCGACAGCACGGCATAGCGGTGGAAATAGGAGCGGGGATCGTGGAACGCGGTATCGCGCAGCGCAAGGAAGCGCTTGACGTACCACTCGCGCAACACAGGTTCATCGGCGTCGATATAAACCGAGAAATCGAAGAAGTCAGAAACCACCGGCACCGCCTTGCCGTCACGCGGCAAACGGCTTGTCTGCAGCACGTTGACACCCTCGACGATCAGGATGTCGGGACGATCGATCTCGATGAACTGGTTCGGAACGATGTCGTAGGTCAGGTGCGAATAGACAGGCGCGCGCACCGGCCGGCGCCCGGCCTTGATGTCGCTCACGAACGAGAGCAGCAATTGCTGGTCGTAGCTTTCCGGAAAACCCTTCTTCTGCATCAATCCCAGGCGCTCGAGCACGGCGTTGGGATAGAGGAAGCCGTCGGTGGTGACGAGGTCGACTTTGGGCCGCGGCGACCAGCGCGCCAGCAGCGCCTGCAGCACGCGCGCGGTGGTGGACTTGCCGACCGCGACCGAGCCCGCGACGCCGATGATGTAGGGCATCTTGCGGTCCTGGATGCCGAGGAATTGCCGCTGCGCGTAATAGAGCCGCTGCGTGGAGTCGACATAGATCGAGAGCAGCCGCGACAGCGGCAGATAGATGTCCTCGACCTCGTGGATGTCGAGCCGATCGTGCATCGAGCGTAGCCGCTCGAATTCGCCTGGCTCCAGCGTCATCGGCGTGTCGTCGCGCAATTTCGCCCATTGCTCGCGCGAGAAGATCCGGTACGGATTATATTGCTGGTCGGGTGCCTGAATATCCATGGCCGTGCCCTAATCGCGCTTGCGCGCCGCTTTCTCTTCCAACCCGGACATGGATGTGCGCTGCGCCAGCGCCGCCTCGACGTCCTCGAGCTTCACGCCGCGGGCCTTCAACAGCACCAGCAGGTGAAACACCAGATCGGCACTTTCGGCGATGAGATGATCGCGATCGTTCTCGATCGCGGCGATCACGGTCTCGACCGCTTCCTCGCCGAGCTTCTTGGCACAATGCTCGGCGCCTTTGTCGAGCAGCTTCTTCGTATAGGACGCCTCTCCCCCCGACGCCGCGCGGGCATCGATGATGGCGGCCAGATCGTGGACCGTGAAACGCGACATACTTGAGCACCCGGACCGGCCGGAAGCCGGCAATTTCCCCCGGAGGGGACTTAGCACTTTTGTGACGGCGAGTCCTAGGGATCGAGACGCATGGGCAGCCCTGCACGCACCATGTGCTCCTTGGCCTGGCGGATGGTAAATTCGCCGAAATGGAATATCGAGGCGGCCAGGACGGCGGTAGCGTGCCCTTTGCGGATGCCGTCGACGAGATGATCGAGGTTGCCGACGCCGCCGGACGCGATGACCGGTACGGGGACACTGTCAGCGATCGCCTGCGTCAGCTCCAGGTCGAAGCCCTGCCTTGTGCCATCCCGATCCATCGACGTCAGCAGGATCTCGCCGGCGCCGAGCGAGACCACCTCCTGGGCATATTCGATCGCCTCAATGCCGGTGGCCTTGCGGCCGCCATGGGTGAAGATCTCCCAACGGTCCGAGCCGCCCGCGCGGTTGACGCGCTTGGCATCGATCGCGACCACGATGCACTGCTCGCCGAACTTCTCGGCGCCCTCTTTGACGAATTCGCGACGGCTGACCGCTGCGGAATTGATCGACACTTTGTCGGCGCCGGAGCGCAGGAGCGTGCGGATATCGTCGATGGTGCGGACGCCGCCGCCGACGGTCAGCGGCATGAAGCAGGCCTCGGCGGTCCGCCGTACCACGTCCAGCATGGTGCCGCGATTTTCGTGGGTCGCGGTGATGTCGAGGAAGCAGAGCTCGTCGGCGCCGGCGGCGTCATAGGCGATCGCGGCCTCGACGGGATCGCCGGCGTCGCGCAGATCGACAAAATTGACGCCCTTGACCACGCGGCCGTCCTTGACGTCGAGGCAGGGAATGACGCGGACCTTGAACATATCGTCTCCTAAGCCGCGGCGCTGGCGCTGCGGATCAGTTGCAATGCGGCTGCAGGATCAAGCCGGCCATCATAGAGCGCGCGGCCGACGATAGCACCCGCCAACTTCTTCGCGCGTGGCTCCAGCAATGCCTTCACATCATCGATCGAAGCAAAGCCGCCGGAAGCGATGACGGGGATCGAGATGCTCTCGGCGAGAGCGATCGTGGCATCGAGGTTGAGGCCCTTCAAAAGGCCATCGCGGGCGATGTCGGTGAAGATGATTGCGGCAACGCCGGCGTCCTCGAAACGCTGCGCGATCTCGAGCGCCGTCACCTCCGATGTTTCGGCCCAGCCCTGAACCGCGACCTTGCCGTCACGGGCATCGAGCCCGACTGCGACGCTGCCGGGATACTTCTTCGCGGCGCTCTTGACGAGCTCGGGGTCGCGGACCGCCGCGGTGCCGATGATGACGCGCGCCACGCCCTTCTCCAGCCAGGCTTCCACCGTCCTGAGATCGCGGATGCCGCCGCCAAGCTGCACCGGCATCGTGACCGCCTTCAGCATCGCCTCGACGGCCTGCGCATTCATCGGCTTGCCGGCAAAGGCGCCGTCGAGATCGACCACATGCAGATATTCGAACCCCTGCGCAGCGAAGGCGCGCGCCTGCGCCGCCGGATCGAGGTTGAACACGGTGGCGCGCGCCATGTCGCCCTGCTCCAGGCGCACGCACTGTCCGTTCTTGAGGTCAATGGCAGGAAAGAGGATCACGGCTTCCACTTCAGGAAATTCGAGATCAGCGCCAGCCCGAAGCGCTGGCTCTTCTCGGGGTGAAACTGCGTGCCGATCGCGGTGTCTTTTGCAACGACGGCTGTAACCGGCCCGCCGTAATCGGCGCGCGCCAGCACGTCCTGCTCATTGGCCGCGTTGAGGTGATAGGAGTGCACGAAATAAGCGTGGCGGCCGTCCGGCCCAAGGGGCAGGCGCTCTAGCACCGGGTGCTCGCGCAGCACTTCGAGCGTGTTCCAGCCCATGTGCGGGATCTTCAGGTTCTCCTCGCGAGGCTGGATCTTTTCAACGTCGCCGGCAACCCAGTTGAAGCCGTCGGTCGTCACGTGTTCCTTGCCGCGCGTCGCCATCAACTGCATGCCGACACAGATGCCAAAGAACGGCCGCGCCTTGACCCGCACGGCTTCCGTCAACGCCTCGAGCATACCGTCGAGCGCATCGACGCCCCGGCGGCAATCGGCGAAGGCGCCGACGCCCGGCAGCACGATGCGGTCGGCGCGGAACACCGCGTCGGGATCGCGCGTCACCATGATCTTCTGCGGATCTTCCATGCTGCGCGCGGCGCGCTCGAACGCTTTCGCGGCGGAGTGCAGGTTGCCGGAGCCGTAATCGATGATGGCAACCGTCATCGCGATCCTCCCGGCTCTGGAAACAACCCGATAATGCCGCCCTGCGGCAGCGGCGGCGGCTTGGAGAACGGATGGCCCGGATTGTTCCGCGTCGGCGGCGGGCCGCCGCGGTCGACCGACCATTGGTCGTTGACGAGGCCACGATGCGCCGCGGTCCAGCGATCGAAAAAGCGGCGCTCGGCGGATTCCTCGTCATCGGCCACGACGACGTCGAGCTGGCGCCATCTGCCGCGCGACAATGTCCAGCGCTTCAGGCTTGCAGCCTCGAATCCCAAGAGCAGCGCCAGCACGACATCCACGGCAAGGATCGTGCCGCGGCCGATGCCGAGCTTTGCCAAGCCGTAATCGATCGCCGCCATCAGCAAGACCCAGCCGATCAGCGCCAGCCACAGCCGGTGCCAGGCCAGCCAGATCACGCTCGCAATGGCCGCCCAGAAATGAAAGCCGTCGCGCACGAAGGTGAACTTGTCGGTTGCCGCAAGATCGGCATTGTTCCCTACGGGGGCATGCACTGTGTAGACCGGCATCAAAACTCTCCGCCGCGAACTTTTGGTTTGAGCATGATCTCCGCGCAAACGCTTCGCGTTTGTCGCGAGGGAAAGCCGGGACCGAGTTTTCCGGACCATGCCCGGGAAATCAACCGCCGAGCTTGCCCTTGGTGGAGGGCACTTCGCCCGCGGCCTGCGGATCGATCGCGACAGCCGCGCGAAGCGCTCTCGCAAGACCCTTGAAACAAGATTCGGCGATATGATGGCTGTTCTCGCCATATAGGGTCTCGACGTGCAAAGTCACGCCGGCGTTCATCGCAAACGCATAGAACCATTCGCGCACCAGCTCGGTGTCGAACTCCCCGATCTTGTCGCGGGGGAAGGCGACCTTGAACACCAGCACCGGACGGCCCGAAATGTCGATCACCGCGCGCGACAGCGTTTCGTCCATCGGCATGTGGATCGAGGCATAGCGGGTGATGCCCGCCATGTTGCCAAGCGCCTGTTTCACGGCCTGTCCGAGCGCAATCCCGACATCCTCAGTGGTGTGGTGGTAATCGACGTGGAGATCGCCCTCGGCCCTGACCGTGATATCGATGCGCGAATGCCGCGCCAGGAGGTCGAGCATATGGTCAAAGAAGCCGATCCCGGTCGAAACCTGGGACACACCGGACCCGTCGAGGTTTACCGCCACCTCGATGTCCGTCTCCTTGGTCTTGCGCTTGATCGTCGCCGTGCGCATGAAAATTGAGCTTTCCCGTGCCGAAAACGGGCGTCTTTTAACAGGCCGATGACCCCTTCGCTACTGCGGGATGACGCAAAAAGCGGCCAAGTTGCGGCCATGGTGACCGAACAGGCTTCAAATCAGCCGATCGTAAGCCACTGGCCGACCGCCTAAATCTGCTCGGACAAAGAGGTACCCCATGCAAGCATCCCAAAACGAGCCGACCGTCTGGCACGGCACCACGATCGTCACCGTCCGCAAGGGCGGCAAGGTGGTGATCGGCGGCGACGGACAGGTCTCTATCGGCCAGACCGTGATCAAGGCCAATGCCAAGAAAGTGCGCAGGATCGGCAAGGGCGACGTGATCGGCGGCTTTGCCGGCGCCACCGCCGATGCCTTCACCCTGTTCGAGCGGCTGGAAAGCAAGCTCGAGCAATATCCGGGACAATTGACCCGGGCGGCCGTGGAGCTGGCCAAGGACTGGCGCACCGACCGCTATCTGCGGCGGCTGGAGGCGATGATGATCGTCGCCGACAAGGACGTCTCCCTCGTCCTCACCGGAACCGGCGACGTGCTGGAGCCGGAGGCCGGCGTCATGGCGATCGGCTCGGGCGGCAATTATGCGCTGGCCGCGGCGCGCGCCCTGATCGACAGCGACAAGGACGCCGAGGCGATCGTGCGCCGCTCGCTCGATATCGCCGCCGACATCTGCGTCTATACCAACCGTAACGTGACAGTCGAGACGCTGGGCGGCTGAACCTTGCAGTCTTACACCTTCCGAGAGATGGCGGCGGCCGACCTTGCGCTGATCGAGCGCTGGCTGGCGCTGCCGCATGTCCGGGAATGGTGGGGCGATCCATCCGAGCAATATGCGCTGGTGAGTGGCGATCTCGATGAGCCGGCGATGGACCAGTTCATCGTCTCAGTCGATGGCAGCGATTTCGGCTACATCCAGTGCTACGCGTTGACGGCCTGGAATGAAGGTTTCGGAGCACATCCCAAAGGCACACGCGGCATCGATCTCTTCATCGGCGAGTCCGACATGATCGGACGCGGGCACGGCTCGGCATTGATCCGCCGCTTCGTCATCGAGCGGTTGGGGCAGGGCGCGCCGCGCATCGTCACCGATCCCGATCCGAACAATACTCGCGCCGTGCGCGCCTATGAGAAAGCGGGATTTGAGAAAGTCCGCATGATCGACACGCCCGACGGCCCGGCTCTCTTGATGGTCTGTGACGCATGACCGCAGGTTACAAACTCGACATGATTTCCGGCCTGCCGGCAATCTAACCTCAGCTTGCTCTGGCAGCCTTGAACCCCTAGCTAGGTGACATGACCGACTTCTCCCCCCGCGAAATCGTTTCCGAACTCGACCGTTTCATCGTCGGCCAGACCGACGCCAAGCGCGCGGTCTCCATCGCCTTGCGCAACCGCTGGCGGCGGCTGCAGCTTTCCGGTTCCCTGCGCGAGGAAGTGCTGCCGAAGAACATCCTGATGATCGGGCCGACCGGCGTCGGCAAGACCGAAATCGCGCGGCGATTGGCAAAACTCGCCGGCGCGCCCTTCCTCAAGGTCGAAGCCACCAAGTTCACCGAGGTCGGTTATGTCGGCCGCGACGTCGAGCAGATCGTGCGCGATCTCGTCGAGGTCGCGATTGCGCTGATCCGCGAGCGCAAGCGAAAGGACGTTCAGGCGCGGGCGCAACTTGCCGCCGAGGAACGCGTGCTGGATGCACTGGTCGGGCCGGCTTCGAGCCCGGCGACGCGGGAATCCTTCCGCAAGAAATTGCGCGCCGGCGAATTGAACGACAAGGAGATCGAGATCGAGACGCAGTCCTCCGGCGGCTTCCCGATGTTCGAGATCCCGGGCATGCCGGGCGCGCAGATGGGCGCCATTTCAATCGGCGACATCTTCGGCAAGATGGGTGGCCGCACCAAGACCCGGCGTCTGACCGTGGCGGGCTCGCACGAAATCCTCGTCAACGAGGAATCCGACAAGCTGCTCGACACCGATCAATTGGTGCAGGAAGCGATCAACGCGGTCGAGAACAACGGCATCGTGTTCCTCGACGAGATCGACAAGATCTGCGTGCGGGAGAATCGCGCCGGCGGCGACGTCTCGCGCGAGGGCGTGCAGCGCGACCTGCTGCCGCTGATCGAGGGCACCACAGTCTCGACCAAGCATGGCCCGGTGAAGACCGATCACATCCTGTTCATCGCCTCCGGCGCGTTCCATATCGCAAAGCCTTCCGACCTGTTGCCGGAGCTGCAGGGCCGCCTGCCGATCCGCGTCGAACTGCAGGCACTGACGCGGGACGACATGCGCCGCATCCTGACCGAGCCCGAAGCGTCGCTGATCAAGCAATATGTTGCGCTGATGCAAACCGAAGGCGTGAAACTCGAGATTACCGACTCCGCCATCGACGAGCTGGCCGACGTCGCCGTCGCCGTCAATTCCACGGTCGAGAATATCGGCGCGCGGCGGCTGCAGACGGTGATGGAGCGTGTGCTGGACGAGATCTCCTTCACCGCGCCCGATCGCCATGGCGACACCATCACGGTCGATGCCGATTATGTCCGCAAGCATGTCGGCGACCTCGCCAAGAACACCGACCTGAGCCGGTTTATTTTGTAGGCGACTGTAACAGCTAGACCCTCATCCTGAGGAGCGCGGAACGCGCGTCTCGAAGGGTGAGGGGAAACACGGTCCATCGCATCCGGACTAAATCCTCGCGCGCCGCACGCGCACGTAAAGCGCGCCCTCGCCGCCATGGCCGATATGGGCTTCCTCGAAGCCGACGACGAGCGCGCGGAATTCGGGCAGGCTCAGCCATTGCGGCACCTGGCGGCGCAAGACGCCGCGCTCGGCATCAGCGCCGCCGGCTTTGCCCTTGCCGGTGATGACGAGCACGAAAGTCAGCCCGTTACTATGCGCACGCTGCAGGAACGCAAGCAGCATGCGATGCGCGCGTGTCTGCGTCATGCCATGCAGATCGAGCCGGGCGTCGATCTCCTTCTTCCCGCGCGAGAGTTGCGCGCGCTCGCGGCGGCCGATCGGCGCCAGTGGCGGCGGCGTCTGCGGACGCGGCGCGGGTGCGGACTTGACCGGAATCGGCTTCGTGGCGGCAACCGGCTTCACGATGGCCTTCATCTCTGCTTCAAGCGCGGCGTGCGCCTTCGCAACGGGATGGCGTTTGCGCAGTGGCTTGACCTGCTTTGCAACGCTTTCCCACAGCGCACGCTCTTCTTCGCTGAGCGCGCGCCTCCGCCGCGGCGGCGCGGGATCTGCAATCGGAACCGGACGCTTCATCTGTAATAGCGGTGATGGCGGAAATGCCGATGGCGCCGCTCATTCCCCGCCTTGATGCCAGGCCGCCGCTCCGGCAGCGGCAGCGGCAGCGGCCTTGCGACGGATGCAGCTTGCGCGCCCGATGCAGCGGAAGCATCCACGGGCTTCGCCGCGCTCTTTTCCTTCGGATCGGTTTGCGGAAATAGCTTCGCGATCTTTTCCGACGGCCGCTCATCCGGCACCGGCATCCTGCGCCCGCGCGCGACGGGATCGAGGCTCCTCGGCACCAGCATCACGAAGCGCATACTATGCCGCAGCCGGCCCGAGACTTTTCCGGCATCGGCCCCGGCGCCGAAGTAAAGGTCTGCGCGGGCGGGGCCGACGATCGCCGAGCCGGTATCCTGCGCGATCATCAGGCGGCGGAACGGCGTCTTCGACTGCTCGGATTCGATCGGCAATTCGCCCTCGATGAAGAACGGCGTGCCATAGACGTGCAGCGCCTTGTCGACCGCGATCGAACGACCCGGCGTCAACGGCACGCCCTGCGCGCCGACCGCTTCATCCTTGTCGGAGAGCTGCACCTCGCGGAAGAATACATAGGAGCGGTTCTGCCGCCGCAATTCCTTGGCGCCATCAGGGTTCTGCGCCATCCAGTCCCTGATCTTCTGCATCGACATCTGTTCTTTCGGGACGATGCCGCGGTCGATCAGGATGCGGCCGACCGGCGTATAGGGATAGCCGTTGTGAGCATCATAATTGATGCGCAATGTCGAGCCGTCCTCGAAGCGCACCCGCGCCGAGCCCTGGATCTGCGCGAACAACAGATCAGTCTGCTCCTTGAGCCAGCAGATCTCGAGGCCGCGGCCGGCGATCACGCCGTCCTCGATCTCGGCGCGATCATAATACGGCACGAGCTTGCGGCGGCCGATCTTGCGGAACACCTGGCCCTTGTTCGGCAGGCCGCTCGAGCTCTGCTTGGCGCCGCGGACGAACAGGTTCGAGGGGCGGCGGTAGACCGGCACGTTGTAGACGTCGGTCTGGGTCCGCGACCCATCCAGCACGGGCTCGTAATAGCCGGTGACAAAACCCTCGCCCTCGCCGAGCCGCGAAATGCGCAGCGGAAGGAAATGCTCCTCGAAGAACGCTTTCGCCTTGGCCTCGTCGGTGAGTTCCAAGCCCTTGGCGATGCGGCAGGGATCGCGCAACGAGGTGCCGAGTGCCTTCGATTCCGAAGGCAGGCCGTGCTCGGCGGCGATCGGCCGGCAGCTCGCACGAAACGCCTTGTAGGCCGCAAGGTGATCGTCATCGCTCCAGCCTGGCATGTCGGTCCAGGCCAGCGGTTCATACTGGCTGCCGCTGATCTGCAGCGGCAATTCCAGGTGCGGATAGGGGAGGTGACGAGTGTGCTGGACGGCCGAGTGCCTGGTCGCTTTCGCGGCGTGCCTTGGCCGCGCCTCTAGCGCGGCGGTCGAGCATAGAAGAGCGATTGCGCAGCACGCGGCCGTGAGACGCGCAAGGCGAAGCCGATCAGTGGGCGCTTCCAGTGCCAACCAGTTTCCAGTTCGGATCGCGCGACGCCGTATCGCGGGCGAATGTCCAGACATCGGTGATATCGGCGACCTTTTCCGGGTTGCCGTCGACGATGGTACCGGCCTTGTCGCGGGTGACGGAAATCATCTGCGACACGAACCGAACCGTGACCTGCGCCGCACGGTCGCGTGCTTCCGCGCTGACGATCTCGGCCTTGTCGATCGAGACGAAGCGGGTTTCGGTCTTCTGCTCGTGCTTCTCGCGATCCTTGATCGCGGCATCGAAGCTGTCATAGACCTCGCTCGACAACAGGTCGCGCAACGCGCGGCGATCGCCGTTGGCAAAGGCCAGCACGATCATCTCGTAGGCGCTCCGCGCACCCGAGATGAAATGGCGCGGATCGAAAGAAGAGTCCTGGGCGACAATGCCATCCAGCCCCTGCGCCAGCGCCGTGCCGGGTTCGGCAATTCCCTTCCAGCGATCGGAAGGCGGCGTCACGTCCTTGCTCGGCAGCGGAGGCGGCTGGTCGATCACCGAGCCCGGCATCGGGACGACATTATTGTCCCGCTGCAGGACATTCGGGGCCGCACGGTCATATGGGGGCCGCTCGCTGCCGGTGCGCTGTCCGAGGACACTACGCAGGCGCAGGAAAATGAAGACGGCCAGCGCCAGGAAAATGATGGTGTAGATATCCACGTCGTGTTCGCTTTCTGATCTGCACCGGCAACGGTCCGCCCCAGCGGGCGTTCCGCTCAGGGAACGGCGGAGATTACCTCGCCAATTGAGTCCGCAGCATGTAGGCACGAAACTCCGCTCGGCCAATGGCGCGTTTTGGCGCGGGCATTGTAGCGCGTTTTGGCGGCGAGGGGAAATCCGATGATGCCTGGAAATCACGCATCTTCAAATGTTTAGGGAGCAAATGGTGCCGCCTTTCAGCCGCGATTGACGATCCCGGCGGTAAATCGGCGAAGGTTTGGCAATCAAGGACTGTCGCCTTGTGGAGCACTGTGGGGCTATGATAGCCACTCGCCCGGCACCAGCATTTCCAAAACCTTAACTGCGGCTTCGGACGTCAGACCGTCTCCGATCGCCAGTGCTCAGGAGAGCTTCCCATGACCAACGGCAACGGCGCACCCCCCGAGCAGGCCCCGCCCCAGCTCAACGTGCTGGCGCAATACACCAAGGATCTCTCGTTCGAGAACCCGAACGCGCCGGCCTCGCTCGGGCCGCAGCAGCAGCAACCGGCGATCAACATCCAGATCAATGTTTCGGCCCAGAACCTCGCCGAGAGCGAATATGAGGTGACGCTTTCGGTCGACGGCAAGGCCGAGAGTGCCGGCAAGGTGATGTTCAGCTTCGATCTGCAATATGCCGGCGTGTTCCGGATCCTGAACGTGCCGCAGGAGAATCTGCACCCGCTGGTGATGATCGAGTGCCCGCGGCTGTTGTTCCCGTTCGCGCGCGAGATCATCGCCACCGCCGTACGCGATGGCGGCTTCCCACCCTTGATGCTGGATCCCGTCGATTTCGTCGGCCTGTACCGCCAGAACATGGAGCGGCAGGCAGCGACACAAGCCACCCCGGCGCCCGGCGTGAAACCGAGCTGATCTTAAGGAATTTAAGCGGCGGCTTTGGCCGCCGCCGGTAGGTAATCGTTCCAGATCGGCTTGTCGCCGAAGGTCGCGATGAAGGCGCGGTGTGCCTCGCGCTCCGCGGCGGTCACTCGCGGCGCCAGCGGAATCTCGCGCTGCCGCCGCGGCATATCGCCATGGCCAACCTGGGTGATCGCGGCTTCCGAGGCCAGGATGAGTTGCGACTGCCGCGCCCCGATCAGGTCGACATAAACCTCCGCCAGGAGCTCGGCATCGAGAAGCGCGCCGTGCTTGGTGCGGCGGGAATTATCGATCGAATAGCGCGAGCAGAGATCGTCGAGCCGGTTCGACACGCCCGGATGTTTCCGGCGCGCCAGCAGCAGGGTGTCGACCAGCCGCTCCTTGGCGATCACCGGCCGCTTGATTCGATCGAGTTCGGCATTGATGAAGCTGATGTCGAACGAGGCGTTGTGGATCACCAGCGGGGTGTCGGCGATGAACGCCAGGAATTCGTCGACCACTTCGGTGAACACCGGCTTGCTGGCCAAGAATTCGGTCGAGAGGCCGTGAACGGCAAAGGCCTCCGCCGGCATGTCCCGTTCGGGATTGATGTAGACGTGGTAGGCTTGGCCGGTCGGCATGCGGTTGAAGATCTCGATGCAACCAATCTCGACAAGCCGATCGCCGCGCAAGGGATCAAGGCCGGTGGTTTCGGTATCGAGAACGATTTCGCGCATGGACTTTTTAGGACCGGAGAATACCCAGCGAATCAGATTCGCCGCTTCGGCATCTTAACGACCTCAGCCAGAATGTCCTTGATTTGCGCGCGCACGGGATCAAGGCCGTGTGAGGTATCCACCACGAAATCCGCCCGCTTGCGTTTCTCGGCATCGGGCAGTTGTCGCGCCAGGATCGCATCGAGCTTTTCGTCGTCCATCGTGCCCCGTGCCAGAACGCGCTCGCGCTGTATTTCCGGGGAGGTCGTCACGACGACCACCGCATCGACCCTTTTCTCTCCGCCGGTCTCGAACAGCAGCGGCACGTCGACGACCACGACGGGCGCACCGGAGGCTTCCGCATCCGCAAAGAATCTCTGCCGGGAGGCGCCGAGCATCGGGTGGACGATCTGCTCCAACCGCTTCATGGCCGCGGGATCGTGGACCACGCGCGCGGAAAGCTTTGCGCGATCCACCTTGCCATCAGCGGTGGTGCCCGGGAAAGCGGCTTCGATCGCCGGCCCCGCTTCGCCTTCGTAGAGTTTGTGCACGGTCGCGTCGGCGTCATAGACGGGAACGCCGGCTTCCGCGAACAGTTTCCCGGTGGTGGATTTCCCCATCCCGATCGAGCCGGTCAGTCCTAGTATCAGCATCTTTCAGTCATCACTCGGAAACATGTCAGATTGCCAGCAAATTCTCGCTGCGCAGGAAGGCTAGCAACGACAATAGCGGCAGGCCGAGGATGGTGAAATGGTCGCCGTCGATGCGCTCGAACAGGTGTACCCCGAGGCCCTCGAGCTGATAGGCGCCAACGCTGGTGGTCACGGCCTCGCCGGCCTGGCCCAGATAGGCGTTGATCCCGTCCTCGCGAAGCGGGCGCATCGACATGCGCGCCACGCTGATGTCGGCAAACAGTATTTTACCGTCTTGGGCGACGGCAACGGCGGAATGCAATTCGTGAACCCGACCCGCGAGCGCACGCAATTGTTCGGCCGCCTGAACGCGGCCGGCAGGTTTACTGAACAATCGATCGCCGAGCGCCAGCGTCTGGTCGGCGCCGACGACGAATCGTCCCGGCCGCTGCAAGGAAACAAACAAGGCCTTTTCGCGCGCCAGCAGCGACGCAATTTCCGCCGGCGCCGAAAGGCCTGAATTTTCCTGGATCGCCCGTTCGTCGATATCCGCCGGAAGAGCCTCGAACTCGATCCCCGCATTGGCCAGCAGCATCTTTCGCGCACGGCTCTGCGAGGCAAGAATCAGCGGATCTTTTCCGCGCCAGATCGTCATGGTCGCCGAATCACTCCGGCGGCCACGGCCGCTGCCGCTGGCGGTCGTTATAGAGTTTCATCACCGCTGCGGCGGTCTCCTCGATCGAGCGTCGCGTGACATCCAGCAGCGCCCAGTTGAATTTTGCGCTCAGACGGCGCGCGAACGCGACTTCATCGGCGACCGCCTGCCTGTCGATATATTCGTCGTTGCCGGAAGCAGCGCCCATGCTCAAGAGCCGGTTTTGCCGGACCTGGATCAGGCGCTCCGGCGTCGCATGGAGGCTGACCACTAGCGGCTTCTTGAGGTGCTCCAGTTGATGCGGCAGCGGAATGCCCGGCACGAGTGGGACATTCGCGGTGCGGATGCCGCGGTTGGCGAGATAGATCGACGTCGGCGTTTTCGAGGTGCGGGATACTCCGACCAGCACAACGTCGGCCTCCTCCAGGCCTTCGACATGCTGGCCGTCGTCATGCATCATCGTGTAGTTCAGCGCATCGATGCGCTTGAAATATTCCGCGTTCAGTACGTGCTGCGCGCCGACACGACCCGAGGTCGCCGCACCCAGATACGCCTCGAACAACTGCATCACCGGGCCAATGATCGACAGGCTCGGAACGTTGATCTCCCTGCATTTGGCTTCCAGCCGGCTGACGAGATCTTTCTCGAGCAGCGTGAACAGCACGATCCCGGGCGACTCTTCGATTTCATCGAGCACGCGGTCGAGCTGCTTCTGGCTGCGCACCAGCGGATAAACGTGTTCGACCGGAGAGACATTGGCGTATTGCGCGGCCACCGCGCGCGCCACTGTGATCAGCGTCTCGCCGGTTGAGTCCGACACCAGATGCAGGTGAAAGTAATTGCCTGATGTGGGCACCAGAACCTCTGTCTATCCTGTGAATCCCTGTGGAGGTTGCCTACAACTATTCAGCCGAGATCGCCGCCTTAGGGATATCTAAACCTTTTCTTCACAGCGCCTCCTGCGAGGACAAGTCCGCCGTGCCGGTGGGATGATAGTGAGAATATGTGAATTTGTCTCTTGATAAGCTGGCCAAGGAACACTGCAAGCACTTGAGGCACCGGACGATATTTCGCTGCGCGACGATAGGGGCGGAATTGTTGAGCGGTGTGAACAAGCGCTCGAGAACGGAGGGATCGCGTTGCGTGAGTCAAATCCACGGCCACTTAGACTCAAACCTAAGATTCTAAAATTTATTAGTTTTAAGAGAGCGGTGCTTGCGGATATGTATCGGTGACCTCGCTGGCAGGCCTTCTCAGAGAACGATGAGACTGTCCGAGATGTTCCAGGAGCACAGCGATCACGATGCAAGGGTGGATCTACGAGTGGATCAAGGCGCTGCACATCATTGCGGTCATCTCCTGGATGGCCGGCATGCTCTATCTGCCGCGGCTGTTCGTCTATCATTGCGAGGCCGAGAAGGGCTCGAAGCAGTCCGAGACCTTCAAGGTGATGGAACGGCGCCTTCTGAGGGCGATCATCAATCCGGCGATGATCATCACCTGGCTCGCGGGCCTCTATCTGGCCTGGGCTGGTCACTGGTTCAGCTCCGGCTGGCTTCACGGCAAGCTTCTGCTGGTGCTCGTGCTCTCCGGCGTCCACGGATTTTTTGCCCGCTGGATGAAGGATTTTGCCGCCGACCGGAATACCCGAAGTCAGAAATTCTATCGGATTATCAATGAGGTGCCGACGGTCCTGATGATCGGCATCGTGATCCTGGTGGTGGTCAAGCCGTTCTAGGCAGGCTCATTGCCCACGAATCAGGCTTCAGTCCTTCTTGCGGAGCGCAAACCGATTTTCTATATTTGTCTCAATCCCACCCCACGCAGGCGGATGTGATCGCGTTCCGGTTCCATCAACGGGCCGGCCGCCACATCAGGTTTGAAGCCCCACCGGCGCTTTCCTTGCTTAGACCTGCGGACCTTCATTTTTGCGTCCGCTTTTTCTCAAAGCCACCTCGCAAGACCCTTCTCAAAAAATGCTCCACAGGACCACCCCCATGCGGGAAATCAAACTTCAAGACCTCAAGTCCAAGACGCCGGCCGAGCTTGTCTCGTTTGCCGAGGAAAATGGGGTCGAAAACGCCAGCACCATGCGTAAGCAGGAGCTGATGTTCGCCATTCTCAAACAGCTCGCGATCCAGGAAACCGACATTATCGGCGAAGGCGTCGTCGAGGTCTTGTCCGATGGTTTCGGCTTCCTCCGTTCGCCCGATGCCAATTATCTGCCGGGCCCTGACGACATCTACGTCTCGCCCTCGCAGATCCGCCGCTTCGGCCTGCGCACCGGCGATACGATCGAAGGCCACATCCGCAGCCCGAAAGAGGGCGAGCGCTATTTTGCACTGCTGAAGGTCAATTCGCTCAATTTCGAGGACCCAGAGAAGTCCAAGCACAAGGTCAATTTCGACAACCTGACGCCGCTGTTTCCCAATCAGCGGTTTCGGATGGAAATCGATGACCCGACGCGAAAAGACCTTTCTGCAAGGGTGATCGACATCGTTGCGCCGATCGGCAAGGGCCAGCGCGCCTTGATCGTGGCGCCGCCGCGCACGGGTAAGACCGTGCTGATGCAGAACATCGCGCATTCGATCACGCACAATCATCCCGAATGCTATCTGATCGTGCTTCTGATCGACGAGCGTCCGGAAGAAGTCACCGACATGCAGCGATCGGTGAAGGGTGAGGTGGTGTCCTCGACCTTCGACGAGCCGGCCGTGCGTCACGTCCAGGTGGCAGAAATGGTGATCGAGAAGGCCAAGCGCCTGGTCGAGCATGGCCGCGACGTGGTGATCCTGCTCGACTCGATTACGCGCCTGGGCCGCGCCTACAACACGGTGGTGCCGTCATCCGGCAAGGTGCTGACCGGCGGTGTCGACGCCAACGCCCTGCAGCGGCCGAAGCGCTTCTTCGGTGCGGCCCGCAATATCGAGGAGGGCGGCTCGCTCACCATCATCGCCACCGCGCTGGTCGATACCGGAAGCCGCATGGACGAAGTGATCTTCGAAGAGTTCAAGGGCACCGGTAACTCCGAATTGATCCTCGACCGCAAGGTCTCGGACAAGCGGACCTTCCCCGCGATCGACATTTCCCGCTCCGGCACGCGCAAGGAAGAGCTGATCACCGATCCGCAGCTCCTGAAGAAGATGTACGTGCTGCGCCGGATCCTTAATCCGATGGGCACGATGGACGCCATCGACTTCCTGCTCGACAAGCTCCGGAACACCAAGAGCAACTCCGAGTTCTTCGATTCGATGAACACGTAAGCGGCGGCCGGTTGGCCCGCTTACGTTGCGACGCAATAAACCCGCTTATGCTGCGGCACGGCTGCAGCATAAGCGGGTGTTTGTTTGCCCAAAATTTCCTGTCATCTAAGTATCTGACAAGTCCTATATTTCTTCGACGGGCGGACCTGCTGGCAGGTTTGCGGCGCGGGTGTCGCAGCAGATTGCTGCACAATTGCTACAACAAGAGAGACTGTTTGTTGCACCGCAGCAAAAGCGCGAACAATCAAGCGCGCGAATTGTGCGTTGCTTTCCCGGCCGTTCGCTAACAAATACGCGATGCATCCGCGAGACCAGACCATCTTTGCGCTTTCCTCGGGGCGGCCGCCAAGTGCGATCGCCATCGTCAGGGTGTCGGGGCCGCAAGCCGGTCCGGTATTGGTGAAGTTGGCCGGCAGGATTCCGTCGGCGCGGATGGCGACCAGAGCACTGCTGCAGGATGCGGCCGGCCAGCCGATCGACGATGCGGTGGTCCTCTGGTTTCCCGCGCCCGCGAGCGCCACGGGCGAGGACGTCACCGAATTTCATGTCCATGGCGGGCGGGCTGTGCTCGGCGCGGTGTTCAATGCGATAGCTGGGGTTGATGGCATTAGGCCCGCCGAGGCTGGCGAATTCACCCGCCGCGCATTCGAGAACGGCAAGCTCGATCTGACCGAGGCCGAGGGTCTCGACGACCTTATTCATGCCGACACGGACCGGCAGCGTTGCCAGGCGCTGCGCCAGTTGAAGGGGCTGCTCGGCGATCGCGCACGCGACTGGCGCGCTGAGATCATCGAGGCGTCGGCGCTGATCGAGGCCGGTATCGATTTTTCCGACGAGGGCGATGTGCCGGCGGAATTGATCGCGCCGGCGCTCAGGAAGGTCAAAGCGCTACTGACTGAAATTCAGCAGGTGCTGGCGGCCCAGGCGCAGAGCGAACGACTCCGCGATGGCCTGGTGGTCGCAATCGCGGGCCCCCCGAATGTCGGCAAGTCGACCCTGATCAACCAGCTTGCGCGGCGCGACGTCGCCATCGTCTCGCCGCACGCCGGCACCACGCGCGACGTCATTGAAGTGCAGCTCGATCTCGACGGCTACCCGGTGACGGTGATCGACACCGCGGGGATCCGCGAGACCGACGATCCGGTCGAGCAGGAAGGGGTGCGCCGCGCCCGTGCCCGCGCCGAGGAGGCCGACCTGGTATTGTGGCTCACCGACCGGACGAGCGCGGCGATTTCACATCAAGGATCGGTGCCGGTTTGGCTGGTGCGTAACAAGATCGATCTGGATGCTTCGACCTCCGGACTGTCGGGATCTGGATCTGCGTCCGCCTCCTTCAGGATCTCGGCTCGGAATGGGGACGGCAGTCCGGAACTGATCACAGCCCTCGTTGGCTTTGCGCACGACTATTTCGGATCGGGTGAAGGCGGTCTAATTACCCGGACGCGTCAGCGCAAGCTCTTGCAGGAGACGGCCGACTCGTTGCGTCGGGCGATCGACGTGGTCGGGGCGGGCGAAGAACTGGCCGCGGAGGAGCTGCGGGCGGCCTCCTATAGCCTTGGACGGCTTCTCGGCCGTGTGGACGTTGAGGACATCCTCGACGTGATCTTTCGAGAGTTCTGCGTCGGGAAGTAGGCCGCTGGATCAGTAGGCCCCTGAGTCAGTGAAAAGGGCGGGTCGCTGTTTCACGTGAAACAGCCGGCGGGGCTCACATGGGACCGTGAGCCAAGACTCGCACCTTGTTTCACGTGAAACAGCGCCAGATCAGATCGTTGAAACTTGTCTTTCGACTTTCACCGCTCCGCGCTAGAAGTTCGCGCATGTCTACCCAATCGCTTTCATTCGACGTCATCGTCATCGGTGGCGGCCATGCCGGCTGCGAGGCCGCCAGCGCGGCCGCCCGGATGGGCGCGAAGACGGCTCTGGTGACGCACCGTTTTTCGACCATTGGCGCGATGTCCTGCAATCCCGCGATTGGGGGCCTCGGCAAGGGCCATTTGGTCCGCGAAGTTGACGCGTTGGACGGTCTGATGGGTCGGGTCGCTGATGCCGGCGGCATTCAGTTTCGGATGCTGAACCGTCGCAAGGGCCCTGCCGTCCGCGGGCCTCGTGCTCAGGCAGACCGGAAGCTCTATGCCGCTGCCATGCAGGCCGCGATCCTCGAAACCGCCAACCTGAGCGTGGTGGAGGGTGAGGCGGATGATCTTCTGACCTCCAATGGGCGTATCAGCGGCATCCGCCTTGGGGACGGACGGGTCCTGTCTGCCGGCGCCGTCGTGATCACGACTGGCACCTTCCTGCGCGGCTTGATCCATCTCGGCGAGAAGAATTGGCCGGCCGGCCGCGTCGGCGAGGCGCCGGCCATGGGGCTTTCGGCCTCGTTCGAGCGCCTGGGCTTTACGCTTGGCCGTTTGAAGACCGGGACGCCACCGCGCCTGGATGGCACCACGATCGACTGGTCTGCGGTCGAGATGCAGCCCGGCGATGATCCGCCTGAGCCGTTCTCCATCATGACGGATCGGATCACCACGCCGCAGATCCAGTGCGGGATCACCCGCACCACACCCAGCACGCATGAGGTGATCCGGGCCAATGTGCACCGATCACCGATGTATTCCGGGCAGATCAAGAGCACCGGGCCGCGCTATTGCCCCTCGATCGAGGACAAGATTGTCCGCTTTGGGGACCGCGATGGCCACCAGATCTTTCTGGAGCCCGAAGGCCTCGACGACAACACCGTTTATCCCAACGGTATCTCGACCTCGCTCCCGGAGGAGGTTCAGCAGGCGATCCTCGCTTCCATTCCGGGTCTCGAGCAGGTCAGGATGATCCGGCCGGGCTATGCGATCGAGTACGACCATGTCGATCCGCGCGAGCTCGAGCCGACACTTGAGACCAAGCGATTGCCAGGCCTGTTCCTGGCTGGTCAGATCAATGGCACAACCGGATATGAGGAAGCCGCGGGGCAGGGGGTTGTCGCCGGCTTGAATGCGGCGCTCTCTGCCGGCGGCACCGATCCGATTGTTTTCGACCGCGCTGACGGCTATCTCGGTGTGATGATCGATGACCTCGTCACGCGCGGGATCACCGAACCTTATCGGATGTTCACCTCCCGGGCCGAATACCGGCTGACGCTGCGGGCCGACAACGCCGATCAGCGGCTGACGGATAAAGGGATTGCGTTGGGGTGCGTCGGCCAGGCTCGCTCCAGGCGCCACGCCGCGAAGATGGCGGCGCTGAATGCTGCCAAGGCGCTGGCCAGATCGCTTTCCATCACACCCAACGAGGCCACGAAACACGGGCTCGCGCTGAACCGCGATGGCGTCCGTCGCTCCGCCTTTGAACTGCTCTCCTACCCCGAAGTGGAGTGGTCGACGCTCCGCGGCATCTGGCCGGAGCTGTCGGCCATTGATCCATCGATTGCCGTCCACCTGGAGATCGACGCGAAATACGATGTCTATCTCAAGCGCCAGATCGCCGATGTCGACGCTTTCCGCCGCGACGAGGGACTTGTCTTGACCGGCGTCGACTATGATGACGTACCCGGCCTCTCCAATGAGGCGCGCGCCAAGCTGAAGGCTGCGCGGCCGCGGACCGTCGGTCAGGCAGGACGGATCGACGGAATGACCCCGGCGGCGCTGGGCATCCTGGCCGCCTATCTGCGCCGTGAGGCACGGCGGAAGATGGCGAAGGCGACGGCGTAGGCGTTTCACGTGAAACAGGCGCGGTCCTCCAACGCCGTCGTCATTGCGAGCGCAGCGAAGCAATCCACATCTTCCCTCGCGGATCGAATCAGTGGATTGCTTCGCTTTGCTCGCAATGATGGCTTGCTTCCAGACTGGCACTCCCGAACCGATGATCAAAGCACCGCCGAATACAGCACAACGGAGCGCGGTTGCCGATAAGACGGCGGCACTCACCCTCACCCCCGTTTCACGTGAAACGGAAGCCCGCCTCGATCGCTACGTCGCGCTTCTCCTGGAGTGGCAGGCCAAGACCAATCTCGTCGCGCCATCGACGCTGCCCGAACTCTGGACCCGTCACATCGCTGATTCGCTGCAATTGCTTGACCTCGCTCCAACGGCCAAGGTCTGGGTCGACCTCGGCAGCGGGGGCGGCTTTCCCGGTGTTGTGCTCGCCTGCGCGCGCGCACATACGCCTGGCACCTCCGTCCATCTGGTTGAGCGCAACGCCAAGAAAGCGGCCTTTCTTCGCGAAGCGTTGCGCGTGACTGATGCGCCGGGGACGGTGCATCTGGCTGACATCGGGGATATTGTGGAAAGAATCAGCGGGCCCATCGATTGCGTGACCGCGCGGGCGCTGGCTCCGCTACATCAGCTCATCGGCTTCGCGGAACCGCTTGTGCGAAAGGGTGCAAAAGCGCTGTTTCTCAAGGGCCAAGATGTAGGGGCTGAATTGACCGAAGCCACTAAATATTGGACAATTAAGCCGCAACTTCATCCCAGCCGAACCGGCGGGCACGGCTGGATTGTCGAGCTCGACTCCATTGGGCGACGTTGAGCTTCACGCAGGGGATCAGCAGGGCAACGATATGACCGTAATTGATGAGGTTTATCAAGAGGATAGGCCGCCACAACCAGCCGGCCATCCGCGCATTTTGTCGCTCGCCAACCAAAAAGGGGGCGTCGGTAAGACAACCACAGCGATCAATCTTGGGACTGCACTCGCGGCCATCGGCGAGCGGGTCCTGGTTGTCGATCTCGACCCGCAGGGCAATGCATCGACCGGGCTCGGCATCGACCGGCGCAATCGGGGCTGCTCGACCTATGACGTTCTGATCGGCGAGGCACCGCTGCGCGAGGCGGTAGTGGCGACCGCGGTGCCGCGACTTCACATCGCTCCTTCCACCATGGATCTCTCCGGTCTCGAGCTCGAACTTGGCACGACGCCGGGCCGCGCGTTCCGTCTGCGCGACGCGATCGCCGGGCTCAACAACAACACCTCGCCGGATGCCGACTACACCTATGTGCTGATCGATTGCCCGCCGTCGCTCAACCTGCTGACCGTGAATGCGATGGCGGCGTCGGACGCGATCCTGGTGCCGCTGCAGTGCGAGTTCTTCGCGCTCGAAGGTTTGTCGCAGCTCTTGCAGACGGTCGAGCAGGTGCGCTCGACGCTCAATCCGAACCTGTCGATCCACGGCATCGTGCTGACGATGTTCGATTCCCGCAACAACCTGTCGAACCAGGTCGTTGCCGACGTCCGGCAGTTCATGGGCAGCAAGGTCTACAACACCATGATCCCGCGCAACGTGCGCATCTCCGAAGCGCCGTCCTACGGCAAGCCGGTGCTGGTCTACGACCTCAAATGCGTCGGCAGCGAAGCCTACCTCAAGCTCGCCACCGAAGTGATCCAGCGCGAACGCGAGTTGCGCGCGGATTGACGAGGGTAGGGTGGGCAAAGGCGTCTTCGCCGTGCCCGCCATCTTCCTCCACGCCGCCTGGTGGGCACGCTTCGCCTTGCCCACCCTACGATCCAAGATTCTGTTTTCGGAGTTTGCTACGTGAATCCAAGGGAGCTGGCGACAATGGCCGACGAAGCGCGTTCGCGACTGGGCCGTGGGCTTGCAAGTCTGATCGGAGACGTCGGCGGTGAGGCCGCGCATGTCGAGCGGCCGCGCACGCAGCGCAAGGTGCCGATCGAATTCCTCAAGGCCAATCCGCGCAATCCGCGCCGCAGTTTTGCCGATGCCGAGCTCCGTGAGCTCGCCGATTCGATCAAGCAGCGAGGCGTGATCCAGCCGATCGTGGTGCGGCCGGTCAAGGGCGCGCAGGACCGCTACGAGATCATCGCCGGCGAGCGGCGCTGGCGCGCCTCCCAGCTCGCCGGCCTGCATGAGGTCCCGATCGTCCCGATCGAGGTCAGCGATAGCGACGCGCTCGAGATGATGATCATCGAGAACGTGCAGCGCGAAGACCTCAACCCGATGGAAGAGGCGCAGGGCTATCACGCGCTCGCCAACGAGTTCAAACGCAGCCAGGAAGATATCGCGCGGGACGTCGGCAAGAGCCGCAGCCATGTCGCCAACATGATGCGGCTGACCAAGCTGCCCGCCGAGGTGCAGGCCTTCATCGCGAGCGGCGAGTTGACGGCAGGGCATGCACGCGCGCTGATCGGCGTGCCCGATCCTGTCAGCGCCGCCAAGCGCATCGTCGCGGAAGGCCTCAACGTGCGCCAGGCCGAAGCGCTGGCGCATGACGAGGGCGTGCCGGTGCGCAAGCCGCAGAAGGCGCGCGCCGGCGCCGGCAAGGAGAAGGACCCCGACACGCTCGCGCTGGAGAAGCGCGTCTCCGATGCGCTGGGCTTGACCGTCAGCGTCAACCATCGCGACCCCGGCGGCACCGTGCAGATCAGCTACCGCAGCCTCGAGCAGCTCGACGAGGTGATGCGCCGGCTCGAGGGCGGTTAGTTTAGCCACGCTCGTCCCGCCTCGTCATTGCGAGGAGCGATAGCGACGAAGCAATCCATGCTGCCGCAAGTAGCGAGATGGATTGCTTCGCTTCGCTCGCAATGACGCCTTGGGGTGCGTCGTGTCTCATCCCCGCGGCCGCGCATTCGCGGCGATCGAGAGCAGGGCGCGTTGCGCGATTACGGCGGCGAGCGCATTCTGCTTGCGCATGTCGAGCGCCGCGGTGCCGAGCTGCTCGATGATGCCGACCAGCCGCTGCGGGCTGAGATTGCGGAGTGCGATTTCGACCGCGCCTTTCCGCGAGAAATGCAATCGCGGAAATCCGCCCTCCAGCACCGACGAGGCCGGCGCACCATCGGCAATCGCCAGCGCTGATTTGTGCAGCCAGGCCGCCTGGCGCTGCGCGGCTGCGATGATGACGCCGGGATAGGTGCCGGCGACCATCGCTTTCGCGAACTCGGTCTCGACTGCCGCGGCATTGCCGGCGAAGGCACTGTCCACGATCGGATCGAGCTTCAGCTCGGATGCGTCGGAGACCACCGTCATCACATCCTCGAGCGTGACCTCGCCTTTGCCATGGGCGTAGAGCGTGAGCTTGCGCACTTCGTTGCGAGAGGCCTGGCGGTCGCCGCCGAGCAGCGACATCAGCACCGCGCGGGCGTCGGACGCGATGCGCAGGCCGGAGGCCCGCAGTTCGTCGTCGATCAGCTTGGCGAGATCGCGCTCGGTGTCGGGATAGCAGCCGATCGCCACCGCATTCTTGGCGCGCTCGCAGATCTTGCGCAGCGGCGAGTCCGGCCTGATATCGCCGGCCTCGATCACGATGCGGCAATCCTTCACCGGCGAATCGGCGAGCGTCTCGACGCCGCTGGCAAAATTGCGCGAGCCGGCGCGGACGCGGATCGCGCGCCGCCCGCCGAACAGCGGCACCGTCATCGCTTCATCGACCAATCGCGAAGGCTCGGCGGCAAGGTCGTCGCCGTCGAGGCGGACCAGAGAGAACGGATCGTTGGGGTCATCGACTGCGGAAGCCATCAGCGCATCGGCGCGCTCGCGCACGAGGCCGGCGTCGGGGCCGTAGAGCAGGATGATCGGACGGCCTGGATCGGGCCGGGCGAGGAAGGCGTCGATTTCTTTTCCGCGGAGCGCGACCAACGGCGATCAGGTCCCGGCGGTGAAGAAGGACGCCAGCCGGGTATTGATGTTGTCCGCGATCTCCTGCGCGGCGCGATCTTCGGCGTCGCGCAAGGCGCGCGTGCGGGTGAAGCGCTGGTAGGAGCCCGGCATGTCGTAGGACACCCGCGAGAAGGTGGAGCCCGTCATCACCGACTTGTTGGAGGCGATATCGACCAGATTGTATTGCGCGTCGATGCCGAAATTCTCGCCGGTCGGCAGCGCGGTGTTCGGATCGATCATCAGCGAGGAGCGGCTGGTCGTGAACCGGATCACCAGTCGATGGGTCGGCGGCATGCCGGTGGCGTTGCCATAGAGCTTGAACGCCAGCGCATTGCGGACTTCCACGCCGATGCGGGCCTCGCGGGACGCGTTCGGCTTGTCGCTGATCGGCGGGAGCTCGACGCCCATCAGCTTCTCGCGCAACGCCGGCGTGCCGTCGGTATGCTCGGCATACATCGGCTGGAAACAACCTGCCGTCACCGCGGCCAAAGCGGCCACCGCGACGAGCCGGAGAGCGATCCGGATCCTAGCCGACGACATTCACGATCCTCATGGGCACCACGATCACCTTGCGGACGGGCTTGCCGTCCAAGGCGGCTTTTACCGCATCAAGCGCCAGAACGGCAGCCTCGATCTCAGGATTTTCCGCCGCCCGTGGCACGGTAACATCACCCCGCTTCTTGCCATTGACCTGCACGACCAGGGTCACGCTGTCTTCAACCAGCAAATCGCGTTCGATTTGGGGCCAGGACGCCTCCGAAATCAGCCCTTCCTGGCCCAAAACCTGCCAGCATTCCTCGGCGAGGTGCGGCATCATGGGCGCGAACAGTTGAACGAGGATGACCGCGGCTTCCCGAACCGCCCAGGCGACGTCGGGGGCAGGCTTGCCGCCCTTGGCCAGGGTCTCGGCGAGTGCATTGGTGAATTCCCGGATATGGGCGAGGCAGACATTGAAATGCAGCCGCTCGATCCCGGAGGACACCTTGTCCAGCGCGCCATGGGCCGCCTTGCGCAAGGCGGTCGCCTCGGGGCCGAATGACGCAGGCCGGGCCGCCGGCGTACCCTTCGCGACCTCTGCGGATTCATTCACCAGCCGCCACAGCCGCTGCACGAAGCGCGCCGCGCCCTGCACCCGCTCATCGCTCCAGATCACGTCGCGATCCGGCGGCGAGTCCGACAGCATGAACCAGCGAGCGACGTCGGCGCCATAGGTCGCGATGATGTCGTCGGGGTCGACCGTATTCTTCTTGGACTTCGACATCTTCTCGATCGGGCCGATCGTGACCTCCTCGCCGGTGTCGATCGTGGTGGCGCGCCGGTCGCCGCCGATGACCTCGATCTTCACGTCCGCCGGCATCACAAAGGTGCCGTCGGCCTTCTGGTAGGTCTCGTGCACCACCATGCCCTGCGTGAACATGCCGGCGAACGGCTCATCCATCGCGATGTGGCCGGTCGCCTTCATCGCGCGGGTGAAGAAGCGGCTGTAGAGCAGATGCAGGATCGCGTGCTCGACGCCACCGATATACTGATCGACCGGCATCATCCGGTTGGTGACGGCCGGCGTGGTCGGCGAGGTCTCGTTCCAGGGATCGGTGAAGCGCGCGAAATACCAGGACGAATCCACGAAGGTGTCCATGGTATCGGTCTCACGCTGTGCCGGCCCGCCGCATTGCGGACAGGTGACATGCTTCCAGGTCGGATGGTGGTCGAGCGCATTGCCCGGCTTGTCGAAGGTCGCATCCTCCGGCAGCGTCACCGGCAGCGCGCTGTCGGGCACGAGCACGACGTCGCATTTGGGGCAGTGGATGATCGGGATCGGGCAGCCCCAATAGCGCTGGCGCGAAATGCCCCAGTCGCGCAGGCGGAAATTCACCTGGCGCTCGCCGACGGGCGCGTTGCCACGGAGTTCGCTCTCCAAGCGCTTCGCAACTTCTTCCTTCGCCTGCTCGATGGTCATGCCGTCGAGGAAGCGCGAATTGATCATGCGGCCGTCGCCGTCATAGGCGGTGTCCGTGATCACGAACGTCTTCGGATCCTGCCCCTCCGGACAGACAACAGGCGTGTTGCCGAGGTCGTATTTGTTGACGAAGTCGAGGTCGCGCTGGTCGTGCGCCGGGCAGCCGAAGATGGCGCCGGTGCCGTATTCCATCAGCACGAAGTTCGCGACATAGACCGGCAATTTCCAGTTCGGATCGAACGGATGGATCGCCCGGATGCCGGTGTCAAAGCCCTGCTTCTCGGCGGTGTCGATGACCTCCTGCGCGGTGCCGATCCGTTTGACCTCAGTGATGAACTCGGCAAGCTTCGGATCCTTCGCCGCCGCAGCCTGCGCCAGCGGATGGTCCGCCGAGATCGCCATGAACTTGGCGCCGAACAACGTGTCCGGCCGCGTCGTGAAAATCTTCAATTCGCGCTCGCCGTCCGGCGTGGTTGTGCGATCCAGCGCGAAGCGGATCAAGAGGCCCTCGGAGCGGCCGATCCAGTTGCGCTGCATCAGCCGCACCTTGTCGGGCCAGCGATCCAGCCCGTCGAGCGCGTCCAGCAGCTCCTGCGAATATTTCGTGATCTTGAAGACCCACTGGTTCATCTCGCGCTGCTCGACGACCGCGCCGGAGCGCCAGCCGCGGCCGTCGATCACCTGCTCGTTGGCGAGCACGGTCATGTCGACCGGGTCCCAGTTGATCTTGCGCTTTTCGCGCTCGACGAGGCCGGCGCGCAGGAAGTCCAGGAACATCTTCTGCTGATGCTTGTAGTAGCTGGGGTCACAGGTCGCGAACTCGCGTGACCAGTCCAGCGACAGGCCGATCGAGCGAAGCTGCTTCTTCATCGCCGCGATGTTGTCGTAGGTCCATGCCTTCGGCGCCACCTTGCGCTCGATCGCCGCATTCTCCGCCGGCAGGCCGAATGCGTCCCAGCCCATCGGATGCAGCACGTTGAGCCCCTTGGCGCGCATGTAGCGGGCCAGCACGTCGCCGAGCGTGTAGTTCCGGACATGGCCGATATGAATGCGCCCGGACGGGTACGGGAACATCTCGAGCACATAGTATTTCGGCCGCGGATCGTCGTTTTTCGACGCAAAGATCGCCTTCTCGTCCCACTGGCGTTGCCAGCGCGGCTCGGATTCACGGGCGTTGTAACGTTCGGAGGTCATGGAGCAGGGCTCTTGGGGGCCTTTCGGCCGTTTAGAAGACGGCGGACTAGGCCATAGAATTGGCTGCGGGGTCAACGGGTTGGGGCTCGCCGCGCGGCAAGGGCAGATAGGTCATGTGCGCCGCTCTACACGTCATTCTCGATGTCGTCCCGGGCTTGACCCGGGACCCATAGCCACAGGTGCTCGGGATGCGAAAACTCGGGCCGCTTGCTCGCGCCACAACTCAGATCGGTGGTTATGGGCCCCGGGTCAAGCCCGGGACGACGTGGGTTTGGTTTCTGATTCAAATGTCAAACAGCTCCCCGCTGTCATCGTCCGCGAAGGCGGACGATCCAGTATTCCAGAGGCAGCAGTGCTTGAGCCGAGAAGCCGCCGGTTACTGGATGCCCCGCCTGCGCGGGGCATGACGGTGGAGTTGGTGAGAGAATGTGAATCCGCATTCTCGCGGCGCGTTGCGTCCGAGCTTTGCTTCACTTTCCACCCTCATCGAATAGAGGGCGCAGGGAAAGCCGGGTGCTGGTTGCACCCGTGGGTCCCGTGCAACAAAAAGCACGGGGGGTAGGACCACAGGTTCAACCGAAGCATTCCGGCTTTCCCTGCGCGATGGTTTACGGCTTACTTCGTGCTCTCCCCGGTGACCGGGCTTTCTTGCCACCGTCGCCCGCAGATTATCTCTACGAACTTAGCGCCAGCGTCGGGGCGCCAGGACCACACGACTTCGCCGTCCGTGATGCGCGTGCTCGTCAGTCACACACTTCACGTCCACCGCATCTCACCGCAACGTTCGTGACGATCGCGAGCCGCCCCTCATTCGCGCTGAGACGCGCGGATTAATAGTGCTGATTTGCCCGACGGCGGAAGCGGAATGTTTTTTGTGCGAGGGCTGGACGGGGCAAATCAGGTTGGAATCGCTGGTGAATTTTTCTCCGCCGTCATTCCGGGGCATCGCGAAGCGATGAGCCCGGAATCCATGTCTCCGCTCGCGCCGGTGGCGCAATGGATTCTCTGATGTGCAATTGCACATCATAGCTCGCGACTTCGTCGCGCCCCGGAATGACAGCAGCGAAGTTAGCTCGCCATCGCCATCTCAGCCGCGCTCCCCGAGCCTCGCACCAGGCCGTGCTCGACGACGGTGTTGCGGCCGAGATGTTTGGCGGCGTAGAGGGCGGCGTCGGCGGCTTCGATCAGGTCGCCGGGGCGGAGCGCCGGGCTTGGCTTGGTGCAGGCGACGCCGACGCTGGCGGTGACGATCTGGTGGCTGGAGGTTGCGTGCGGCAGGCGGAGATCCTGCACCGTGGCGCGCACGATCTCGCCGATCTCTTTTGCGCGTGTGGCACCGGTGTTCGGCAGCAGCAGGCAGAATTCCTCGCCGCCATAGCGGCAGGCGAAGCCCAGCGTATCGGCGGCGATGCCGGAGAGCGTCTCGCCGAGCCTGGTCAGGCAGGCGTCGCCTTCGGGATGGCCGTAGGTGTCGTTGTAGAGCTTGAAATGATCGACATCGATCATCAGGAGCGACAGCTCGCAATCATATTGCTGCGCCTTCATCCACTCGAAATCGAGCCGGCTCTGCAAACCCCGGCGATTGGCGAGCCCCGAGAGCATGTCGATCGAGGCCATCACCGTCAGGCGATCGTTGGTCGCGACGAGATCGCGTTCGCGCTGGCTGAGCTGCGCAGCCATCGCATTGAAGGCGCGGGCCAGCGGCACGAACTCTGCCGGCAGCTTGTTCTTTGCGACGCGGACGGACCAGTCGCCCTCGCCGAAACGCTTGGCCGTGCGGGTCATCACGTCGATCGGATGGATGATCAATTTCTCCGCGCCGACCAGCGCACCGAACAGCACAAGCAGGCAGACGAAGCCGAGCTGCAAATAGGCGGTGCGGATATCGCGATCGATCGCCGCCGTCACCTTGGCTTCATCGATGCTGACGATCAGCCGCGAGCGCGTGCCCGGAATGCGGGCAAAGCTGATCGTGCGGTTCGTGCCATCCGCCGCGGTGAAGGAAATCGAGCCTGAGGACTCCCCATAGCTAAGCGCTTTATCCGCGATCGCGGACATCAGCGGCAGGGTGTCCAGCGAGCGGCCGATCATGCTTGCCTGATCCAGCGGTGCCGCGAGAACCGTACCGGCGCTGTCAACCAGGACGGAGGAAACGCCGGCACGTCCGCCGTAATTGCTCATGATCCTGGACATCCAGTCCAGATTGAGCGCGGCAAGAACCACCGAGTCGGTTTCACTGTTGATGGCGGCCACCGGGTAAGCGGCCATCACGACCGGCGTATCGGTGGGGCGGGCCGCGATGAAATCGCTCAAGACAAATTCCCGGCGCGCCCGGGCTTCGGTCACATAGGGCCGGTCGCTGAGATCGATGCCGACATAGGCGTTATTGGTCGAGCACTGGATCCGATTGTCGCTGCCGAGGAACATCAGGCTGCGGATCCAGGGCATGTTGACGGGCACGCTGGCGCGCAGGATCTCGCAACTCTTGCCGATGCCGCCGGCAGAGGCGCGGATATAGGCGGCGGATTTCAGCACCGTCTCGACCGAGGAGATGACCTCGCGCTGGGCGTCGGCGCTGTGTGCCGCGAGCGCGGCGAATTCCTCGGCGGCGTGTGCGATCTGCTTGGCCCGCGAATCCTCCAGGGTGCGGACGCGGTCCAGCATCATGGGGGCCACCAGCAACAGCGCAAGCAGCGCCAGCCGCCCGCGGATACCCAGAAGATTCTTGAGTTTGGCGCGGTGGCGGTTGAAATTAATTTTAGACATCAATGTCCCCTAGCCCCACTGGTGAAAGTAGAACGAAGGGTTCAAGAAGGCTTTCCCGGATTTGGTAAAATTCGAGGGAACCCCCGCTAGGCCGTGTGGACTCTTGGGATTCTCAAATCAGATTGAACGTGATTCAAGGCTTTCTTTTAGGAGGAAGCC
>NZ_JBEGDB010000490.1:0-2923 GCF_043638955.1 Bradyrhizobium sp. 31Argb
ACTTTGGCGTAGAGCTCACCAGGCCGCCGCCCAGCGCGCGCACTTCAAAACAAAAAGACAACTGTAATGCTAGGACCGAGGCGATCTCGACTCAATGCATGGGCCGGTGTACCCGCCGATCAAATTCGCGCGCATGGCGCCAAGAACCGGATTGACTTGCCACGGGTTCTGCGAGATTCATGCATTCGCATCTTTCTCTGATGCGCGTTCCACCCAGCCGCAGGATCACGCCCATGATCGACCTCCACTACTGGACCACGCCGAACGGCCACAAAATCACGATGTTCCTCGAGGAGACCGGGCTGGACTACAAGATCATCCCGGTCAACATCGGCAAGGGCCAGCAATTCACGCCGGAATTCCTGGAGATCGCGCCCAACAACCGGATTCCCGCGATCGTCGATCATGCGCCGAAGGGCGGCAGCAAGCCGATCTCGCTGTTCGAGTCCGGCGCGATCCTGCTCTATCTCGCCGAGAAGACCGGCAAGTTCCTGCCCGCCGATCTCTATGGCCGCTACGACGCGATCCAGTGGACGTTCTGGCAGATGGCCGGCCTCGGTCCGATGGCGGGGCAGAACCATCACTTCCGCAACTATGCGCAAGAGAAGCTGCAATACGCCATCGACCGCTATGTGAACGAGACCAACCGCCTCTATGGCGTGCTCAACAAGCGCCTGGCCGACCGCGAATTCGTCGCCGGGGACTATTCGATCGCCGACATGGCGAGCTATCCCTGGGTCGTCGGCCACCAGAACCAGGGCCAGAACATCGACGATTTCCCGCATCTGAAGCGCTGGCTGGAAACGATCAGGGATCGGCCCGCGACGGTGCGCGCTTATGCCAGGGCGAAAGAGGTCAATCCGAATTTCGGCCAGCCGGCGATCCGCACCGAGGAGGAGCGCAAGATCCTGTTCGGCCAGACCGCGGCGGTGGTGCGGTAGCGCGGCTGCGTGCTCTGTCATCATCCGCGAAAGCGGATGATCCAGTAACCACCGGCGGTCGTGGATCCATGCAGCCGCCGCGGCGTACTGGATGCCCCGCCTTCGCGGGGCATGACAGCTCTCTGGCTTCCGCCATTGCGCTCGCTGTGGTCACGGCTACTCTGTCCGCCGACATCAGCGAGATTGATCCATGGCCATGAAACTGTTCGAACTCGTCGGCACCGACACTGCCCGTCCGTTCAGCCCGTATTGCTGGCGCGCGCGGATGGCGCTTGCGCATAAGGGGCTCGGCGCGGAGTCGATCCCGTGGTGCTTCACCGAGAAAGAGACGATCGCGCCGCACAAGTCCGACAAGGTGCCGGTGCTGCTCGACGGCGACACTTCCGTCGCCGATTCCTGGGCGATCGCCAATTATCTCGAGGATACTTATCCGGACCGCCCCTCGCTGTTCGGCGGCGAGGGCGGCCGCGCGATGGGGCGCATGTTGAACTGGTGGGGCGATGTCACCGTGATTGGCGGCATCTTCCCGCTGATCGTCGCCGATATCCCCGCGCATCTTGCGCCTGATGACGTCGCCTATTTCCGCAAGACGCGCGAGGCGCGATTGGGCAAGCCGCTGGAAGAGGCCGCCGCCACCCGCGATCACGCGGTCGAAGGCTTCCGGAGGAGCCTCGATCCGCTGCGGCTGACGCTGCGGACACAGGCCTATCTTGGCGGCGACAAACCGAACTATGCCGACTACATCGTGTTCGGTGGCTTCCAGTGGGCGCGTGTCGTGAGCCCGTTCAAGCTGCTGGTCGAGAGCGATCCGGTCTACGCCTGGCGCGAGCGCCTGCTCGATGCCTTCGACGGCATGGCGCGGAAGTCGCCTGGATACGAGGTGTAGAGTTCACCGTCATTGCGAGGAGCGAAGCGACGAAGCAATCCATGTCTGCACGCGCGGAGAGATGGATTGCTTCGCTGCGCTCGCAATGACGGGTGTTACAGCGCGCCGCGCTCGCGCAACATCGCCAGCGCTGCGTTGAGGTCCGGCAGCACTGCGGCGCATTTGGCGCGCGTTTCCTCGGTCGGCGGGATCATGTCCGGCACCATCAGCGTGATCGCACCGGCGGCGTGGGCCGCGGTCACGCCGTGGTTGGAATCCTCGATCGCGACGCAGGCCTGCGGTTTCACGCGGAGCCGTTCTGCAGCCAGCAGATAGAGATCCGGGCTCGGCTTGCAGTGCGTAACGTCGTCCCGCGTCAGGATGGTGTCAAAGCGTGCGCGGATTCCTGCGAGTGTCAGATGCTGGTCGGCGGAGCGGCGCGAGGAGGAAGTCACGATCGCCATCGGGCATTCCGCGGATCGAAGCGCATCGAGCAGCTCGATGGTGCCGGCCTTCAGCGGCAACCCTGCGCGAAACATTTCGTCCCGGTTGGCGGCGAAAGCCCGGTTGATCTCGGCGAGCGGAAAATCGTCGCCGTAGCGTCTCACCAGCATCAATTCGCACTCCGGCCCGGGAAGGCCGATCATGGCGTGACACAGGGCAACGACATCGTCGGTATAGCCATGCGCGCTCAGCGCCGCGACCAGGCTGTCGAAATAGACCTTCTCTGTGTCGAGCAGTGTTCCGTCCATGTCGAGCAGGACGGCGTTGATGTCCCAGCGGCTCGTCACGTCGCGGCCGTATCGGTTTGCTGGCTCGCGAGCGCGCGCAGGCAATCCGGGCACAGGCAGTCGCCGCCATCATGCGCCGGCATCGGCATGCGGTAGGGTTCCGCCGCGCACCAGCATTCGCCCGACAGGTCGCAGGTGAAGCCGATGCCGCAGCGTCTGCAGGAAAGCTGACGCGAGGTGCTTTCTTTCCGATTTGTCATGAATTCGGCCGCTCTCCTCTCGCTGAATTAATCCAGGGTTCATCCGGATGCGCGCTAGGCCGTGTGGACTCTTGGGATTCTCAAATCAGATTGAACGTGATTCAAGGCTTTCTTTTAGGAGGAAGC
>NZ_JBEGDB010000491.1:0-2923 GCF_043638955.1 Bradyrhizobium sp. 31Argb
GCTTCCTCCTAAAAGAAAGCCTTGAATCACGTTCAATCTGATTTGAGAATCCCAAGAGTCCACACGGCCTAGCGCGCCGGAGCGCCGACCGCTGTGACGTGGTTCACGTCAGCTATTCAAACCGTGCCGCCGTCCCGTGTCAGCCCTGGACGGGTAGACCAAGATGACTTGCGCCTCGGGGATTTGGAGCGGGATGTGCGGCGACGTGCTGACCACGCGCTGACTTCCGTCGGTCTCGGTGTGGCTCCTCAGCGTCTCCAGCAGCAGGAAGAATTTCTCGGCAAGCACGGCAGCCTCCATGAGTGCTTTCTAATGTGTGCGAGGCGCGCCGCTAGAAATTCAATCAATTAAACGAGAGGTTGCAGAGGCAAACTGCTGCTGCAGCGCAATCGCAGGAGCCGGTGACGAATCCAGGCAGAGCTTGCTGGACCGTTCTGTCATGCTGCGCCGATCGCAAATGCTCGACGCGTCCCGTAGTAGCCCGGATGGATCGCGCCGCGGATTTTGCGTATGACACGACCGTTCCACCAGACATCATCGCGCTGATGGGGCGGGGGATGATGCGACGAGGCCCGGTCTCTAGGGTTGACCGGGCCTCGTCCTTTTTGTTTTGGGTGGTTCGCGAAGATCGAGACGCCGGGCGCGTCGACCTCGCTTTCGATCATGATCCGATTGGACGGAATCGGATCATGATCTCATCTCTTTGTTGGAGCATGATCTCCGCGCAAACGCTTCGCGTTTGTCGCGAGGGAAAACCGGTTTCCACTTTTCCGGATCAGGCTCTAACAGGCATTCTCCTGAGCCCGCTTTTTCAACTCGCGATCAATCAGCGTTTGCGTCCGGCGTATCGCGAGCGCCTCCAATGGCGTTCGCATCAGGCCGGTCCTCGCTTGATCGCCGATCCAGAATACCCAGCGCCAGACGTGGCGCTGCCTGGTTTTCTCGACGGTGAACTCAATCCCTTGGTGCTGCATGGCCAGCGGCTATAGTGAATCTCTGCGCCCCTCATCGTGGACTTGCCTCACCAGAGTCGAATGGTCTGCTGATATTGTCGTGATATCGCGATGTGTCCGCATCGCTCGGTGCGACGAAATTCAGCGGGCTCAATCTTTGCTTCTCAAAAAGTCGGGCCCCGGCTTGCTCGGGGGACAATCGCCGGGGCCCTTGGGAAGGTGGATCATGTCGTCCCAATCGACGGGACGATAACTTGGGAGTCTGCGAGGCGTTCCGGATTTTCCTAAGAATGATGCCGAATTATCCCGATTGAAGTCGAGGAACGACACCGGTTCAGTGCCGTTGGAAATCTCCACTCTCGGAGTCGAAGATGCCAGAAGAGAATGATCGCAAGGGCAAGGTGATGGGCGATCCGCGCTTTGGCCGGACGCGCATGGAAGCAACATGAGCCGCGCTTTTGTCAGGGAAGGCGAGGGTAATCTCGACGATCTTCCCGATCGGCCGATCTCGGACGCGCGAAACGATGTCACCAGGGAAGGCCTTGCCCAGATCGAGACCGCAGTCGCGGCCGCGCAAGAGGCGTTGGCGGCGGCACAGGCGGAAGGCGACCGCTCGGCGATCGCGAGCGCCTCACGTGACCTGCGCTATTGGAGCGCGAGGCGCGCCTCCGCCAATGTGGTGGCAGAGCCCGAGGACGACAGCCAGGTTCGCTTCGGACACGCCGTTACGATCCTCCGCGATGACGGTCGACAACAGACCTTTCGGATCGTCGGCGAGGACGAGGCGGATCCTGCTCACGGCACCGTCTCGCATGCCTCGCCGTTGGCGCGGGCGCTGTTTGGCAGGAGCGTGGGAGACGTTGTCCGCGTTGGCAGCGGCGAGGCGGAAATCCTCAACATCTCCCGCATGAATGCGCTTGGCGGCGAGGGGTGACAGGCCCGCTCGTGCCGAGAGCGCTCGTTCTCAAACTACATCACGTCGGCAAAAACGTCGTCGATAACGGCAAGAGACACCGGGATCACAGCCAGTTCGTCCTGCTCCGAAGGACCTGACGTTCCCTTGATGTCCTGGACCACCCGGCTCTTGAAGTTGCGGAGCCACTGCATCGGCTCCTCGCCGCTCTGCAGTGCTTGCTCGGCCAATATGTGGCGCATGAGAACAAGCATCGCATGCTGGTAACCGACAAAATCACTATCCATAGCGCTTCCTCGAAATGAGCTGGAGCAATTCCTCACGGGCCCATCTTATACTTTTTCTTCCGGCCAATCCGCTTGATGAAAACAAAACCCCCACCGACCGGGAGGAAGGCAGGGGCTCTTGCGGGTGGATGGCGCGAGGCCAGGTGAAACCTAGGTGTCGCCCCAAGGACCCACGATCTTAAGGAAAGCGCCGAGATCCAGTTCCGGCAAGGCGATTTTGTAGGCAGCCATCCGACCCGCGTTAGAGCATGATCCGGAAAAGTGGAAACCGGTTTTCCGAAAAGATCATGCTCAAACAAAGAGATGAGATCATGATCCGATTCCGTCTAATCGGATCATGATCTAGTCGGGCTCTTCGCCGGAGCCGGTGGGGCCGGCTTCATCGAGCAGATTCAACGCGGCGTCGATCTGCTCGAGCAGGCGCTCGATCTCGGCGCGTTCGTTCGCGCCGGGATTCTCCTGCAGCCGCTCGAGCAATTGCTGCTTTTGCGCGAGGAGCTTTGCCGCGGTGGTCATTCGGATCTCCTGGCGCGGAAAGCAGTGCGATGGCGGATCTGCGCAGACTAACGGGACCTGCCACCTGAGCCAGGACCCGTCGGGGCTTCGGTTCCTGCGCCGGAGCCAGTTGTTTGGCTGTTCGGCCGACCAGGAGCGGTCGGCGACGCGCCCGGCTTCTCCTGGTCCGCCACATAGCCGTAACCGGCATGAGGCCCCCACCTAGCCATCCTTCGGCTTGCGCGCGATACAGCCTGGCATGAGCGGATCGGTGG
>NZ_JBEGDB010000492.1:0-2920 GCF_043638955.1 Bradyrhizobium sp. 31Argb
CATCATGCGCTCCGTCTATCAAACGGAGCAGCCCCTTCCAACTAAGCACGTGGTCCCACAATCGGGGTCCATTTCAATGTCCTGTTGTTCGACCTCGGCCGCGTCGTGCTCGATATCGATTTCGGCAAGGTGATGACCACCTGGGCCGGCCATGCCGGCTGCGAGCCCGGCGAGCTCGCCACCCGCTTTGTGATGGACGAGAGTTACAGACATCACGAGGTCGGCAAGATCGATGACGCCGCCTTCTTCGCAAGCCTGCGGCAGTCGCTCGGCATCGGCATCTCCGACGCCCAGTTCCTGGAAGGCTGGAACGCGATCTTCGCCGGCGAGATGCCGGGAATCGCCGCGCACCTGGCGCGCGCCAAGACGCGCCTGCCGCTTTATGCTTTCTCGAACACCAATCCGCCCCATATCGAGCATTTCTCGACAGCCTATTCGGACGTGCTCGGCCACTTCCGCCAGATCTTCTTCTCGTCGACGATCGGGCTACGGAAACCCGACGCGGAAGCCTATGATTACGTCGTCAAGGCGATCGGCGCGCCGGCCTCGCGCATCGTGTTCTTCGACGATTCCGCCGAGAACATCCGCGGCGCACGGGCGGCAGGTCTCACAGCCATTCACGTCACATCGTCAGATGATGTGACGAACGCGCTTCTCGCGCTCGGAATTTAGGAGTTGCCCGTGGCCCTGATGCCGGTCGCCGATGCGCTAGCCGCGGTCCTCGCCGGCGCGGAACCATTGCCGGAAGAGATGGTCGCGCTCGATGCCGCCTATCACCGCACGCTCGCCCGTGACGTCGCAGCAAAGCGTACTCAGCCGCCACTGGCGATGTCGGCGATGGATGGCTATGCGGTGCGATCCGCCGATGCCGCCGATCTCAGCGCGCGGCTGAAGGTGATCGGCGAAGTCGCCGCGGGCCGGCCGTTCGATCGGGAACTTGGTCCGCGGGAAGCGGCACGGATCTTCACCGGCGGCGTCATTCCCGCCGGCGCCGATGCCGTCGTGATCCAGGAAGACACCCGGGTCGATGGCGATCACATCACCATCACCGAAGCTGCCATCGCCGGGCGGCATATCCGTCCCGCCGGCGTCGATTTCCGTGAAGGCGACGTGCTGCTCAGGCGCGGAAGCCGGCTGACCGACCGCGCGCTGTCGCTGGCGGCGTCGATGAACTATCCGGAACTTCCCGTGCGGCGCCGGCCGAAGGTGGCCGTGCTCGCGACCGGCGACGAACTGGTGATGCCGGGCACCTCTCCGGGCCCGGGCCAGATCGTCTATTCCAACGGCTATGCGCTGCGGGCGCTGGCGCGCGCGGAAGGCGCTGAAGCGATCGATCTGGGGGTCGCCGCCGACACGGTTGCCGCCACCACCGAGGGCATCCGCCGCGCGCATGCCGCGGGCGCCAACATCCTCATCACCACCGGCGGCGCCTCAGTCGGTGACCACGACCTCGTAAAGCCGTCGCTCGAGGCCGAGGGCGTCACCATGGCGTTCTGGAAGATCGCGATGCGGCCCGGCAAACCGATGATGCATGGCCGACTCGGCACGATGCGAGTGATCGGCCTGCCCGGCAATCTGGTGTCGTCCTATGTCTGCGCCTACCTGTTCCTGGTGCCGTTGATTCGGGCCCTCCTCGGCCGCTCGGCTGTTCATCACGTCAGCGAAAGCGCCCTGCTCGGCCGCGATCTCGCCGCCAACGATCAGCGCGAAGATTATCTTCGCGCGCTTCTCGAAGAGCGCGACGACGGCACGCTGATCGCAACGCCAGTCACCAAGCAGGACAGTTCGCTGCTTGGGAATCTCACTGCGGCGCAGGCACTTGTGATCCGTCCGCCATTCGCGCCGGCCGCCGCAAAAGGCGCGCCTTGCGACATTCTCCGATTGCCTGAATGACGCCGCGACCAGCACCTACTGGAGCATCTCTGATCGCGTTCACCAGAAATTAAGTGGTTGCGGAACACATATCGAACATATAGTGTCCGTTCATGATTTGTTTCGAAACTCGCTGTCTACGAATTGGAGTGCGTTACTCCCGAGATCAGCTCTTCTCAAGTCTCGGATCGAACGACGCTACCAACCGGGGGAATGCTCGCGATGCTTACGCGCAAACAGTATGAACTTCTGCGTTTCATCAACGAACGGCTGAAAGAGGCCGGCGTGCCTCCTTCCTTCGACGAGATGAAGGACGCACTCGACCTGCGCTCGAAGTCCGGCATCCACCGCCTGATCACGGCGCTGGAAGAACGGGGCTTCATCCGTCGCCTGCCGAACCGTGCCCGCGCAATCGAGGTGATCAAACTGCCTGAGCTCTCCGCCGCCGGCAACGGTCGCCGCGGCTTCACGCCGAGCGTCATTGAGGGCACGCTCGGCAAGCGCACGACCAGCGCGGCCGTGGCCGAAGACGATGGCAACCGTCCCGTTGCTGTTCCCGTGATGGGCCGGATCGCGGCGGGTACGCCGATCGAGGCGCTGCAGACCCGCAGCCACACCATCAGCGTGCCGCCCGACATGCTCGGCTCCGGCGAGCATTATGCGCTCGAGGTGCGCGGCGATTCCATGGTGGAGGCCGGCATCCTCGACGGCGACATGGCGCTGATCCAGCGCAACGAAACCGCCAACACCGGCGACATTGTGGTGGCGCTGATCGATGAGGAAGAGGCTACGCTGAAGCGTTTCCGTCGCCGCGGCGCCTCGATCGCGCTGGAGCCTGCCAATGCGGCCTACGAAGTCCGCATCCTGCCGCCGAACCGGGTGCGGATCCAGGGCAAGCTGATCGGGCTTTATCGCAAGTACTGAGCCGACCAGGACGCAGCAGCCCCGTCTGGTACTTAGGTGGGTGCTCTGCCCTAGGCCGTGTGGACAGTTACCTTATCCAGAGCAGAGTGGCGGCAATGGCGACGACGGCGAAGTAGTTTCGCGC
>NZ_JBEGDB010000493.1:0-2907 GCF_043638955.1 Bradyrhizobium sp. 31Argb
CAGCCACAAAATGCTCCAGGCCAGATGGAACAACGACTTCCTTCTCCGCGCCCTCGCCCATATGCGATAGCCCTACGCTTGAGCGGGAGAGCCATCTGCTGTTGAGCGGGGGAGAAGTCCAGCACTTCAGTTATTTTATAATGCGGCGTGCCGTCGTCTGTCTCTGGAGGTGTGATCTGCATCCTGACGCGATAGCGGTCATTCATGAACGAGCTGCCGCGCTTCACAGCATCCTTCGCGATATTGGTATCAGAGACGTCCGCATAGATCGCCTTTTTCCCGTAGCGGAATCTCCAGTTCTTTGCTTTTTCATCGAAAACGGGACCGTGAGAATACAAAGTTGCGACGATGCTCTTTGGTTGCTCAATTACCCCTGCAAGCACAGCAGCATCATCCGGCCCCGCATCACAAGAACGGACAATAGCTACAGCAGCTTCGCCATCGTAGATGACCTGTGGCGTGTCGGCCTGTCTAAATTCAATCCGCTCAGCTTCGCGCAGCTCAATCGGCTCTAATGTTTCTTTGACCGCGCGCAGAATCTTTTGGTTCTCTGCGAGCCTCAACACGCTCTCTGGTATTTGGATCGAATTTCCATCTCCCTCGATCTGGATTTGGAGCACAACAGAACCCGTGGCGGTCACGTCACTGATGCGCTTGACCGTTTCTATCTTGCGACCCTTCTTCCATTTTAGGAAACCGAACAGTCCAGCCACCGCCGTTCCAGCCGAGCCGACCATACCAATAGTTTGCAGCAGCTTCGTTGCGGTCTGAACATTCTCATCCTGCAGCAGTGTTTTCAAATGCTGAAGGATGCTCTGAACGACTTCAAAATTGACGTTGAAGCACTTGTGCTCAAAATCAGAGGTAACCAGCACCTTTACGGTGGCTCGCTTTTCATTGAGCACCGTGTTCGCTTCTCGAATCAGCCTGCCAACCGCCAGCAATGCTGGGCCAAGCGCCTCGACATCCATCGAATGTCCCGAGGCTGGTCCGCCGTCATATGCGATCTGAAAGGAGTGGCGGCTCATATCGCCGCTCTCGCTGGTGCTCATTTACAACCCCCTGCCCAAGGACGAGCCTATACAACCATGCCGAGCGCTGGCAATAACCAAAAATCGATCACAGTAAACGAAGAACCCGGCCAGCTTGATGCTGACCGGGTTGCTCTCAAAGTCGGAAACGGTTTCAGGTTGGCTTGATCAGGCCACGAGCCGCATCGGCTCTCGATCGACGGCCTTCACCGCAGGCTCGCCGATGATCCGCCGCAGCTCGGCCGCGATACCGTCGAGCACCATGCGTTTCTGCTTCTCGCGCTTGGACTGGCTGTAAATCCCGGTGACGCGGCTGATCTTCTCGCCGTCGTCCTTGGTCACCGCATGGTCGAGGCACTTAGCGATTGCGGCATCCGAAAATCCCAGATCGCCCGCCAGCGTCGCCGCCGTCCTGCGCAAATCGTGCGGCGTGAAGCGTTTCAGGCCGAGCAACTCGCAGAGGCCGGGCGTCTTGGTCTTGTCCTTGTTGGTTTCGTGCTTGGTGCCCCTCAGCGCGGTCGCCAGTGCGGTCCGGTGGACCGGCTGGCCCGGATAGACCGGGCTCTCGAACACGAACCCTTGGCCGTCGCTGGCCAGCGCCTCGCGGATGATCTCGACCGCGAGGCTCGACAGCGGCTGTTCGATCACCCGGCGCTTTTTCACCCGCTTGGCCGGGACATCGAAGCGCGGGAATTCGCCGTCGAGACCGACCAACTCGTCGCGGTGCGCGGGCCGCAGCTCGCCCGAGCGCAGCATGGTGACCAGCTCGAATTTCAGCGCGAGGCGCGTCCGGCGGTCCCACGGCAGGTCGTCGCGGTCGAGGCCGTGCCAGAAAATCCTGATCTCGTTTTCCGACAACACGCGGCTGCGGTGAATCTCCTTGGGCAGCTTCGGGAGGTTGATACAGGGGCTCGCGGTGACGTAGTCGCGGCCCGCCTCCGCCGCCCAGTTGAACAGGCCCGACGCAGCCCGGCGCATATGGCGGGCGTTGCTGACCGAGGGAACACCGAGCTTGCCCGCGACGATGTCGTTCGACAGCGTTGCGATGTCGTGCTTGGTGACATCGCCCGCGAGCTTCTTGCCGAGGCGTGGCTTGAGAAAGCGCCGCAGATGGCTCGCGGTGGTCTCCCAGCTCTCCAGACGAGGCCGCATCTCGCCGTCCGGATCATCGGCCTTGCGAACCGGGGTCTGCATCCACGCGATCCGCTCCTCGATGATCTCCGCGACCGTCTTGCCGCGCTTTGCTTGCTGCAGTTTCCGTTCGCGGAAGCTCTCGGCGACCGCCGCCGCGCCCGTTGCGCGCAGGCCATAGACCTTGCTGCGGGCATCTTCGACGGCGAACGTCTCCGGATTATGGGTGCCGAGCCAGCCGGTGCGCTGCTTGCCGGTGGTCGGATCGGTGAACTTGAACGAGAAAGTCGCGACCCCGGCGGCCGTGATGCTAACGTAGAGGCCGGGGCATTTGCGGTCGTAGATTTTGACCCGCTCGGTGACCCGCTTCTCGCACATGCGGTCGGTCAGAATGACGCTGCCTTTGCGCGCGCGCTGGGTGGCAGCGGATTTGATGGTTGTGGTAGTGTCCGTCATGGTTTTCAGCTCCAAAGGTTGCGACCATGGACGGGACCTTCGGTTCTGCTTGCAGCCTGATCGAAGGTCCCGGCCCTAGATTTGGCGAGACCCGCAGAAACAGCCCGCAACAAGCCTATTCAAAAAGAGCTTGTTTTAAAGGGTTTTCGTAGTTTCGCGGTGTTTCACCGCGTACCAAAATATAGTCCACACGACTTCGCCGTCCGCGAGTACCACGCTCGTCAGTCGTGACACTCTCGTCCACCGCATCTCACCGCAACGTTCGTGACGATCGCGACCCGCCCCTCTC
>NZ_JBEGDB010000494.1:0-2889 GCF_043638955.1 Bradyrhizobium sp. 31Argb
GGGATTTGTTGGGCATACGTTCTCCGTTAGAGAACTGTCCCTAATTTCCCGTGTCTCACTTTTGGGGGGCACTCCAGATGTAGATGTCCCGGGTTACGCGTTCCGCTCCACCCGGGCTACGACTTCCTGCCGTGACGCTAGAGCGCGCGCCGCAAGCTGCCGCCGCGCGCCTTGACGGGATCAAGCAGCGACCAATCGCCTTGCTCCAGCGTGTGGCCCTTCGGGAACGGCGCACGCAGTTCGTGGCCGAGCGAGCGCAGCACGCGGTCGTCGCGGTAGTAGCATTGCAGGACGACGCGGACGAGCGTTGCCGCCGGAACTCCGCCGGTCGCGCGGAATTCCTTTGCAACCTTCTCGCGCTGCGCCGTGTCGAGCTCGGCGAGCGGCTTGCCGGCCAAGCGCGCAAGATGGTCGAGCGCGGCGCGCACCGGCTCGGTATCGCGGCCGAGCGTTGCCAGGATATCGGCCTGGATGGCCCGATCATCGGCACCCGGCACTTTGTACTCGGCACTCTCAGGAACGATCATCGCCGCGATGGTCCTGAGATCGTCGCGCTGGGCTGTGGAGAGCGTATCGGCTGACATGGCATCCTCAGTCGAACAAATTGGCAAGACGCTGTTTCATCTGGTCAGCGATGTAGAGCGCGATCGCCTGGATCGTGGAAGTCGGGTTGACCCCGCCTGAGGTGACGAACACGCTGCCGTCGACGATGAACAGGTTCTTCACATCGTGCGACCGGCCCCACTCGTTGACCACGGAACGCCCAGGGTCCGTGCCCATCCGTGCGGTGCCGAGCAGGTGCCAGCCGCCCCAGGGGATCGGATTATTGATGCAAATGTCGGTCGCGCCGGCGGCTTCAAGAATCTCGCAGCCGCGCGCCAGCCCATGCTCCATCATCTTCCGGCTGTTCTCGCTGATCGTGTAGTCGATCTTCGGGGCGGGAACGCCGTGGCTGTCCTTCAGTACGGGATCGAGCGTGACGCGGTTGTGCTCCTCAGGAAGATCCTCGCAGATCGCTGAGACCGCGAGGCGGTGGCCATTGAGCCTGCGGAAGACGCGGTGATGATCCGCACCCCACGGCAAGATACCCTTCTGCTCGCTCGCGACGGCCTCGAACACAGGCCCTGCGCCGCGGCCGAACTGGATGCCATAACCGCGGACGAAGCCGCGCGAGAGGTCGGTGTCGTAGAACTCCTTGCTCCACAGGCAGGTCGGCGGCGCGCGGTTGCTGTCGGTCGGCTCCTTCACGAAGCCGTAGATCTGCGCATAGGGATGGAACATCAGGTTCTTGCCGACCAGGCCTGATGAATTGGCGAGGCCGTTCGGAAAGCGGCCGGAGACCGAGTTCAAGAGCAGCCGCGGCGTGCCGACGCCGTTGCAGGCGATGATGACGACTTCGGCCGGCTGGAACTGCTCGACGCCATCCTTGTCGTAATAGATGACACCGGAGGCCATGCCCTGCTCGTTGGTCAGGATCTCGCGCACGCGGCAATGCGTCTTGATCTCGACGCCGGCGCGGATCGCATGCGGCCAATAGGTGATGTCGGTCGAGGCTTTCGCGCCTTGCGCGCAGGCCGGCGTGCAATGGCCGAGATTGATGCAGCGCGCCCTGCCCTCATAGTCCATCGTCGCGACCGTGGTGTCCGACGGCCACCAGTGCCAGCCGAGCTTGTTCATGGCCTTGCCGATCAGCGGGCCGGAGAGCCCGAGCGGCTGCGGCGGCATCGGCGGATGCGTCAGCGGCGAAAGCGGATCGCCCGACAGGCCCGACACGCCCATCATCCGGTCGTTCTCTTCGAAGAACGGGGTGAGTGCATCGTAGTCGATCGGCCAGTCATCAGCGACGCCGTCGAGCGTCTTCACCTTGAAATCGGACGGATGCAGCCGCGGCCAATGCGCGGTGTACATCACGGTCGAGCCGCCGACGGCGTTGAAGTTGACGACCTTGATCGGGGAGTTGTCGTCGTTGATTGGATAATCCTCAGCGCGACCGCGGACATTCGGGCTGGTCGACCAGTCGCCATAGAATTTGGCCTCCCAGTCCCGCCCGGTGCTCGGATAGTCCGCTGGATTCATCCAGCCGCCCTGCTCCAGGCAGAGGATGTGCATTTTCGTCTCGGCCAGCGACCACGCCACCGCAGCGCCGGACGCGCCGGCGCCGATGATCAGGACGTCAACGGGATCGTTCATTGGGGTTTCCCTGGAATTTATTGTCCGTCATTGCGAGCGAAGCGAAGCAATCCACGCCTCAGCGGCCACAATGACGGCGCGTTGTTGGCTAGACGATAGGGGAAAACCGGATGCGGAGTAGAGCGGCGGCAGCGATCACGGCGTGCGCGGCACGATCATGACGTCGAGCCCGCGGATTTCGTCCGGCGTCGCGGATCGCGTCATCGCGCCCGGCGCTTCCACCAGCACCTGCAGCCGAAGCCGCTTGTTGACCACATTCCTCGACTGAACTGGGAAGGTTTCGGAACGGGTGTCATTCGGACCCGGCACGCCGTAGGTCATAATCGAGCCGATCACGTCGCCCTGCTCGGTCTTCACCACAAGGCGAGCACCGAACGGCAGCGGACCGGTAACGACCTTGACCCGGACCGCCTCATTCGGACCGGGATCGCGCGGCGCGAGCAGTTCGGTCATCTTCCGGCCCTGCGCCGAGGCCAGGCCCGCGCTGGCGAGGCTTACGAGGAGGGCAATGGAAAGAGCATGTCGCATGTAAGGCCTCGGCAGGATGACGGTGGTTCGGATTGTCATCCCACTCTGGCCTTTTGTTGGCCGCGATCACGTTCAGGCGTGATCTTTCGGAATGCTGTCGTCCCGGCGAACGCCGGGACCCATATGTGGACGGCCCCCGTGGCACAAGAGCTTTTGAGGTGATCGGATCGC